>JACQEA010000305.1 GCA_016200825.1 Chloroflexota bacterium
CCGCGATCCGCGAGTTTCGTCACGACCGACGGATTCATATCCACCGCAACCACTTTGACCGACGCCGGCAATAAATTTCCCGTTGCAATCGAATGCAACATCGTCGCGACCATCAACGCCATTTCCACGCCGCGCACCGCCGCGCGCATTTTTTTCTGCGCGTGAATCATATCTACAATCACATCCGGAATCGGACCATCATCGCGCACCGACGCGGCGAGCACCATCTCCACATTATTTCGAATGCACTCATACATTATTCCTTCGCGCAAAATTTTTTGTTCCACCGCCGCGCGCAAACTACCCGCGCGCCGAATCGTATTGATCGCGATCATGTGATGCCGATGCCCGCCTTCTACGCCGTGACCACTCCGCAACGCGACGCCGAGCGACGTGCCCAAGAGCGCGGCTTCCACATCGTGCGCGGCAATCGCGTTGCCGCCAAATAAAACTTGGACGAATCCGCCGCGAATCATTCGCGCGAGATACGGCGCCGCGCCGCTATGCACAATCGCGGGACCCGCGACAACGAGAATTTTTCCATTGCGCGCGCGAATTGTTTTCATCTCACGCGCGATTTCTTCGATCACCAAGCGTTTTGGTTTTTCGGATGAGACGTCCGACGACATGAACGAAAATAATTCGCGTTCCCGCGCGCGCGGCGGCGGATTCACGCGCACGCCTTCGTGTCCCACAACAACAGAGTCGCCGTGTTTCACGTCCGCCATCGGAATCATATACGCGCGATTTTTTTCGCGCGCGATCACGATGGCTAAATCCATTTCCGTATTTTCGACATCAATCCATTTGCCGTTCAAGCGCACTTGCGTTGGAAAATGCGTCGTCGAATAAAAATCGTCCGGCAGCGCGCCGTCGCGCGGCGCGGCTTCCGCGCGCGCATCGCTCGCCGAAACCAACACCGCGCCGTACGGCGAGAGCGCGGCGAGAATTTTGTTGAGGCGCGCTTGATCGGGCGCGGAAATTTTCAAGCGCGCGAACGACGTTTCTTCTTTGCGCCGCCCGACGCGAATTTCTTGCAAATCAAATTCGCCGCCCAAGTCCATCACCGCGTCAAACACGCGCGGCAAAATCCACGAATCAATAATGTGCCCTTCCAGCGTGATCTCTTCGCTAAAAGAATTCATGCGGCTAGTATATTCTGTGGTGCGAAGAGTGTCAATTAAATTTTTCCATTCCAACGCAATCCGCTATAATGGTCAGCATGTTCCAACGCTTGATCCTCGGCGCGATTATTTTTCTCGCCGCGTGCGTGCCGATTCCGCAAGCCGCGTCGGTTGAACTCACGCCCACACCGGACGTTATCGCCACGCCCGCGTTTTCTTCCGATCCCTTCAACGATGGATTGATCGCGCGGCGCAACGGCGATTACGCGCGCGCGCGCGCCGCGTTTCAACGCGCGCTCGATTCCAATCCCGCGCCGGATCTCGCAACCGACGCGCGCTTTCGCCTCGCCGAAGCGGACTGGCTCAATCGCGATTACGCGCGCGCGGTGCCGGCGTTCAGCGCGTTCCTGCAACAAAATCCCAACTCACCGCGCGTGAATTCGATTCATTATTTTCTCGCCGATGCGTATCTCCGTTTGAAAGATTATCCCAACGCGCTTGCGGAATATCAAATTTTTCGCGCGCAAACGCCAACGCTCGTCGGCGATACCGATGGCGCGATTGCCGATGTGCTTGTGCTTGCCGGTGATTCCGACGCCGCGCTAAAACAGTACGAGCGCGCGTTGCAAGATGCTACGCTTGCGCCGCTCACCAAGTTCAACATTCTGATTCGTTACGCGGATGTGCATCAAGGTCGCGGCGAGTCCGCGCTCGCGGCGCAAAAATATGACGCCGCGCTCGCGTTCGCGCCGGACGCGAAAAACAAAGCCGATATACTTTTAAAAGCCGGGGAAGCGTACGCCGCGGCGAATCAATTGGAAAACGCGTTTGCGCGTTGGAATAGCGCGATCAATCAAACGCCGGAACAACCGAGCGCGTACAAAGCGTTGGTGGATTTAGTAAATCGCGGCGCGACGGTGGACGATTTTCAACGCGGGCTAGTAGATTATCACGCCGCGCAATACGACGCGGCGATTGCCGCGTTCGAACGCGAGTTGAAAAGCGATCAAGCGCGCGCGGGCGACGCACATTATTATCTGGGCAGTTCGTACGCGCGCAAAAGCGCGCCCGCCCAAGCGATTGCCGAATTTGATTTCATCATCAAAAATCTTTCCAAAGACAAACGCGTCGCGGACGCGTATCTCGGCAAAATTGCCGCGTACGCCGCGCAAGGTCGCACTGACGACGCGGTAACGGTCGCGAAAAAATTCGCGGCTGCGGTCGCGGAGGACGCGCGCGCCGACGACGCGCTCGTGCGCGCCGGACAAATTTTGGATCGCGCGCAACGGTACCGCGACGCGGCGGAGTTGTACGAACTCGCGCAAACA
>JACQEA010000307.1 GCA_016200825.1 Chloroflexota bacterium
GGTGAACAAAAACGAGAGAGTGATATTGATATTCTCGTGGACTTTGAAGAGCCGCGCCGAAAACCTCTAGGTCTCTTCAAATGGGTTGAACTAGAAGAAGAGTTAGAGAAACGCTTGGGCAGAAAAGTTGATCTTGTCTCAAATGCGGGCTTGAGTAAATACATTCGTCCTTATGTGGAAAAGGAAATGGTGATCATCTATGACAAAAGATGATACCGTTTATTTGAAAGAGATTCTTGATTCGATTGCGCAAGTCCAGGAATATTTGCAAGGCGTAACATACGAGACGTTCCTTCAGGAACGGATGCGTCAAGACGCGGTGATCATGCAAATAGAAATCATTGGCGAGTCTGCGCGCAAACTCTCGCAAGATTTTCGGAAGAAGCATTTTCAAGTTCCATGGCTGCAAATAATCAATATGCGTCACAGGGTTGCGCATGAATACTCTAGTATGGATAAACGCGTGGTCTGGGACACTGCAACGACAGACCTTGAACCTTTGAAAGAAGCTGTCCTGAGGATTTTGAGCGAATTGTAAGCGGACATATTCAAGCGATGGAATTATTGGTGCAGTGAGTTGAGTTATTTGTGACTGTGTTGCGCGTGTTTGAGATGCATAACAAGATTGCACGGGAGATGGTGGAGAGGTCGGGAGCGCGGTAATTTCCCGGGGCAAAATGGAATACAAACTCTTAGTTTCCCCTTGGAGAAACGAGTTCATAAATCTAATAGGTAACGCAAAGGAAGAATTGTTTATTTCTTCCCCATTTGTGAACATGGCCGGAGTCAAGATGCTTGCTGACCCCGTTCATGCGAGAGATGCTGTTCAACTCACACTTTTGACGAGCCTAACTCCACGAAATATCATCGAAGGCGTAACAGAGCCATCTGCGTTACTAGAGCTGTTTCAGAAATTTACACAGGTCAAGATATCCAGTTTGGGAAAACTACATGCCAAAGTTTATTTGATAGACCGAAGGTTTGGAATAATCACATCCGCCAACCTTACTAGCGGCGGATTAATTGGGAATTTCGAATATGGTGTTTTGTTGACTGACGAGACCGCCGTTGCTGCAATCCGGAAGGATATGGAAAAATATTATTCTCTTGGCAATATTTTTGTGGAGGAAATATTAAGAAAAGTTCGTGAAGAATCCGTACTGTTACGTAGTATCAAGAAAAAAGCGGAGAATGTTGTAAATAGGACAAACCTAAAAAGATTACTGAGTCAAGCGGAGAATGCCATCGAATTAGAATTATTAAAAAATAGATTGCGCGGCGGCAGAACCATTAACGCAATATTCGCCGATACGATTCTTCACATTTTGGAGAAGAAGGGGCCTTTAAGTACTCGCGAAATTAATCCGCTTGTACAAGCGATTCATACCGATATTTGCGATGATTCAATAGATAGGGTAATCAACGGTGAGCACTTTGGGAAAAAATGGAAACATATGGTCAGAAATAGCCAACAATACCTTTTCAGAAAAGGCGTTATTCGATTGGAAGGAGATAAATGGTACTTAAACCGCGAAAACTAGAATTCTGGGTAATAACTATTGTCGCGGAACACATAATGCGCGAAAACGAAAAAGAGTTCGTCGTTCAACTCGCCAGTGAAGAGGCATACCATGTAGTTGCACGATTGAGTTTTGTTTTAGATGAAGTATTTGAGAGCAGAAAATACATCAAATTAGTTATCACAGGAACGAAGGCTTCTCTTGAAAATTTGCTTGTAGTCTTGCGCTCGAATCTCCCATACAAAATCTCATATAGTAACGCTGGATAAGTTCTTATGAGGCGCAGTTGTGATTGAAAGAAAAATATGGCGGCAACGACAGCGACCTGCGAAGAAAGGATAACGATCCATGGAAATCTCCGCCCTCATCAAAGTCGCGCGCGGGGAAGAGCCGGCTGAACTGCTGTTGAAGAACGCGCGCGTCGTCAACGTTTTTTCCGGCGAAATCGAAGAGACGAGCATCGCCATCACGCACTCGCGCGTTGTCGGCTTGGGCGATTATCCCGCGCAGCGCGTAATGGATTTGCGCGGCGCGCACGTTTGTCCCGGTTTTATTGACGCGCATGTGCATATTGAATCTGCGATGGTGCCGCCGTACGAATTCGCGCGCGCGGTCGTGCCGCACGGTACCACCTCCGTCATCATTGACCCGCACGAAATCGCGAATGTGTTTGGCGTCGAAGGCATTCGCTATATGCTCGAAGCGGCAAAGTACACGCCGTTCAGTTGTTACGTGATGGTGCCGAGTTGTGTTCCTGCGACACATCTCGAAACGAATGGCGCGTCGTTGCGTTGGAGCGATCTCACCGAATTCAAAAGCGATCCGTGGGTGCTAGGTTTGGGCGAGATGATGAATTATCCGGGCGTTTTATTCCGCGACGAAAATGTTCTGGACAAATTGCGCGCGTTTTCTGATCGCCCGATTGATGGACACGCGCCGGGCGTGCGCGGACGCGATCTCGAAGGGTACGTCGCCGCCGGCATCGGCAGTGATCACGAATCCACGACGCTCGACGAAGCGCGCGAAAAAATTCGGCTCGGAATGTATTTGATGATTCGCGAAGCGTCGAACGCGCACAATCTCAAAGCGCTCTTGCCGATCATCACGCCGAAAAATGCGCGGCGCATTCTTTTCGTGACGGACGATCGCTTTCCGAACGATTTGATTGACGAGGGGCATATTGATTACATCGTTCGCACCGCGATTCGCGCAGGCCTCGATCCGATCACCGCAATTCAAATCGCGACGCTGAACGCGTCCGAATATTTTGGCTTGCGCGACCGCGGCGCGATCACGCCCGGACGCCGCGCCGATCTCGTCGTGTTTGATGATTTCAAAAATTTCACAATTCAAAAAGTTTTTCGCGGCGGACAACTGGTTGCAGAAAACGGCAAGATCGTCGCGCCCGATCAACATCGCCCGCGCCCAAGTCTCAGCAACTCGATGAATGTGAATTGGGCGAAAGTGGATTTGCGCGTCCCCGCGAACCGACACACGACCGCGCGCGTAATCGAAATCGTGCCCAATCAAATTGTCACGCGGCAAGCGGTGGATCGGATCAAAGTTGAAAATGGCAACGCGGTTGCGGATCCGTCGCGCGATTTATTGAAGATGGCGGTGATCGAACGGCATCACGGCACCGGCAACGTGGGTATCGCGTTTGTGCGAGGATTCAAAATAAAAAAAGGCGCGATCGGTTCATCGGTCGCGCACGATTCGCACAATATTATTGTCGCGGGCGCGAATGATGAAGATATGCTGTTCGCCGCGCGCACCATCGCGTCGATCGGCGGCGGATTTGTCGCGGTAGAAAACGGAAATGTTTTGGCGCGCGTGCCGCTGCCCATCGCGGGCTTGATGAGCGATCAACCGCTCGAGCGCGTGCGCGAAGAGATGGACGAGATCAATAAAGCGACGCGCGGCTTGGGTTGTGATCTGCACGCGCCGTTTATGGCGTTGTCATTTCTCGCGCTGCCGGTGATTCCGGAATTGAAATTATCGGACAAGGGTTTGGTGGATGTGAACAAGTTTGATTTTGTGGAATTGTTGGTGGACTGAGTAATGAGCCAATCTGCCAATTGCACAATGAGCCAAAGGAAAAATAATTTGGCACATTGGCTCATTGAGACATTGGCTTATTGAATAAGGAGGTGATTGCCTGCGCGCGATAAATTGCACAACGGACTCGGTTGAAGTAAACGGTTTATCTCATGGAGGAGAAAATGTTGAATCGCAAAATGTTTCTCACTAAAAGTGCTTTCAGCATCGCCGCGCTGGTCGTGATCGCGCTGATCGCGATCGCGTGCGCGCCGAGCGCGCCGACCACGGTCGGAAAATTTCAAATTCCGGACGTTGTGAAAGGCAAATACAACGTCGCGTTCATTTACGTCGGTCCGCATGATGACGGCGGATGGACGCAGGCGCACGACATCGGGCGACAGGAATTGGAAAAGAAAGGCAACAACCTCGCGAC
>JACQEA010000308.1 GCA_016200825.1 Chloroflexota bacterium
GCCGCGATCGGGTGGAACGATTTCGCGCGCGTGACCGTACGCGGCAAATCCAACCGCGCGTTGATGATCCAAATAATATCGCGCGATAGACGCCGCGAGCGTGACGCAATATTCTTCGGTGCTGGGCGGCAACCGCAGCGCATCTTGTCGAAACCATAACGGCGATAATTCGCGCGCATCCGCATTAGCATCCCACGCGCGCGCAGACTGAACGTCGCGCTCGAAATCCAAAAAAATCCACACGTCCGACACCGGATCAAGTTCAAATTCTTTAACAATCAATCGCTCGGTGCGCGCGCTGGATAGCCAATGAATGCGATTGAACGAATCGCCCGGCGCGTATTCGCGCGTCCCCGCGACATTTGTTGTTACGTGATGCGTACGCCGGCGCAACGCATCGCCGCCCGGCATGTTGCCCAACGGCGGCGCGAAATGAAATAGATCCACGGTCGCGGGATAAACCGTGATCGCCGCGCGCGTCGCGGGCAAATCGCGCGTGAAAATAAAAAATCCAAATGGATCGCCGGTTGCAATCGTTATCGGACCTAATGGATAGCGGCCGCGGCGCAAGCACAACGTGCGCACGTTGAAACTCCAATGCACGCCCGCGCGCAACGCGTTCAAGACGCGGCTCACGCGATGCGCGGGCAACGCGGATTGATCGCGAATTTCGATCCAGATTTTGGGAAAGCGTCCGGTGTTGCGAACGAGAAAACGTTCTTCGGCAAAGCGGCCCACTTGGGCGCGCGGTGTAATGAGGCCGCGTTGCAATTCAAACGCGCGGATACTGTACGCCGCCCACATGAACGAGAGGATGATAACGCTGAGGAGGAGATAAACGAGCCGAAAAAAAACTTCGTGCCCGGTTTGATACGCCAACCCGATCAGTAAAATGCAGATGAAAAAAACACCCCAATATCGAACGGTGAGATGAATCGAACGAGCGGGGTCGCGAAATTTCTGCCAGCGGGCGCGCATGAGTGGATGATAAAGTAAAAAGTGTTTTGATGCAAGCGGGAGGAGTGACCAATCGCGCAGAGATCAAATTCTTGAGAAGTGATCAAATACCGCTGTCACACCTGCACTTGCGTAACTGCAGGTGCAAGTGTGCTGAGTAGATTCGCTTCGCTCACTATAAACTCCGCGAAGCATCTCGTTGACTCGCTTGATTTCATAATGCATAACAAGATTCTTCGCTCCCGGAGTTTATCCTGAGTGGAACGAAGGGGTCGCTCAGAATGACATTGTAACTTTCCCTTTTTGAATGAATAAATATCTCTTCGAGTTTAGCCACTCTCCGAAATTGTCAGCGCATCTCGTCCGACTCTAAATCCAATTTCAAAAACTGCTCCACGACGCGCGCGTCCAAATGCGAACCGGCCAACGCGCGAAGATGTTCGCGGATTTTATCCGGTTGCCAACTCGCGCGATAAGGCCGATCCGAACGCAACGCGTCCCAGATATCCGCCGCCGCGAACATTCGCGCGGCAAAAGGAATTTCTTCGCCTTTCAAGCCGCGTGGATATCCGGTGCCATCCCATTTTTCGTGATGCGCGTACGGAATATCGAGCGCGGGGCGCAAGTACGCAATCGGCGAGAGCATATCAAACGCGTATTGCGGATGCATGCGCATTATATTCCATTCGGCTTCGGTGAGCGAACCCGGTTTGAGCAGGATCGAATCCGGGATTCCCATCTTGCCGATGTCGTGCAAGATCGCGCCGCGACGAATTTGGACGAGGTCGTGCGCGTTCACGTCCATTGCGCGCGCGAGTCGCAACGTTAATTCTGTGACGCGTTGCGTGTGTCCTTCTGTTTCCTTGTCGCGCAGATCGAGCGCTTTGGACCAACCTTCCAGCGTCGTATCGTACGCCATGCCGAGTTCTAAATTTGAACGTTGCAAATTGTTAAAGAGTTCGGTGTTATCAATTGCAATCGCGGCTTGACGCGCGAGCGTTTCCAAAAAATCGTTCCACTCAATATCTGGCTCAAAAACTGAACGACGAAAAATTTCCAATACGCCCTTGACCTGACCTTTGACAAACAGCGGCGCGGCATAATACGTCACGCACGCTTCATCGGTCAACAAAGCCTGGCGCGTAATTTCATTTTTTCGATCGCGCAAATCGCGCACGTGCAAAACGCGGCGATCGAGCGCGGCGCGGCCCGCGAGTCCCTGCCCTAATCGTAACCGCGTATGCGCGAGTGACGCGCCGCGAAAGCCGCGCCCCGCCGCCATTTCCAAAATATGCGTGTGCGGATTGAGCAATAAAACATCCGCCGCGTCAAATCCCAGCGCGCCGGTGATTTGATCGAGCAAAACGTTCAGCGTGACGTTGAGATCAAGACTGGAACTGATCGCGGTATCAATGTTGCGCAAAACAGTTAGTCGTTCCAGCCGCTGTTCGGTTTGCGAATTTAAGCGCGCGCGATGAATGTTCCCGGCGATTTCCGCGAGGATCAGCAACGGTCCCGTTTCGCGCGCGCTGATTTCACGCGGCTGTTGCACCGAAAGAAAAAGCGTTCCAATGATCTGATGCGCGGCGCGCACCGGCACGCACACGCCGCTCAATCCTTCCGGGACTTGCGCGCGCGCCGCGTCCAGCGTCAACGGATCGTTTTTGAAATCGCGCGAGATGTAAATTTCGCCGGTCGTAATCACATGCCCGCTAATGCCTTGCGTGCGTTTAATTCCGGTCTGAATCGGCGGAAATCCGCGTTGAAAAACTTGATGCAATTCATCTTGGATTGGATCGTACAGCCAAATGCTGACCGAGTTCGCGTTCAGAAATTGGGCGCTCTCGTCAGCGATAATCGGCAGCATCGCGTCCACGGTCAAAGTTTCGCGCAGACGCGTGGAGAGACGATTGACCGCTTCGAGTTGCGCGAGTCGGCGACGTGTTTCTTCTTCGGCGACTTTGCGCGCGGTCACATCGCGCACAATTGCCAAGCCGCCAATAATTTCTTGCGTCTCACTCAAGAGCGGTGAAAAAGAACCTTCGAGCGCGCGCAATGATTCGCACGCGATAAAAGAAATTTCCGGCGCGAGAATTGTTTTGCCCGCGAGCGCATCGGCAAAATATTGATCTTCAGGACTGGCATCTAACGCGGGGAAAACCGCGCGACAAGATTTTCCGAGCGCGGCAAGCCGCGAGATTCCGCTGAGACGTTCCATCTCTGGATTCCAAACCGTAAAACGAAAATCGCGATCAAACGCGAAAATGCCGTCCACGCTGGATTCGATCAACCGCTCGTACACCGCGCGAATCGCGGAATTGGTCGCGAGCAATTCTTGCGAAGTTAGTTCGAGCGAGCGCTCTAACATTTTGCGATCGTGATCGAATTGGTAATACGCGTCGTCAATCGCGTGAATAAATCCCTCCCAATCTTCCGGGAGGGAATCGAGATTACCGATATGGCGTTTGATCTGTCGTTTCAGCAGACTGTGCTTTTCGTTTGCGGACAAGAACACTCCTGAGTTCAGCGTCTTGGGGTGTTTAATAATTCACCGCGAAGACGCAAAGGGCGCAAAGAAATGTCATTCTGAGGAGCGAAGCGACGAAGAATCTTGTTATGCATTTTGAATTCAAGAAAGTCTACGCAATGCTTCGCGGAGTTTATCCTGAACGTAGTGAAGGGTTCAGCATGACAATCCATTAGGATTTCCTTCGCGTTCTTCGCGTCTTTGCGGTAAGAAATTGATTTGTCTAACAACCTCTTAATTCAGTTCGAGCATCAATTTTCTGAAAACGTGGTGATCGTCATCGTTTGATTGTGCAATTCACATTTGGCGTTGGGAGTGAACGGAGAAATCTCGCCATACGAATAGAATCCCGCCAACACGGTGCCGTCACCCATTACTTCGCGCACTCCTTCCACTTCCTCTTCGATGCGTTGTTTCAAAATTAATTTGCGCCCGACACAACTGATCAGAATCGCCAGTTCCGGCGCGCGCGCGCCAAACAGTGGAATGTCGCGACTGGTGCGCGCCGCGCCGATCGCGCCATCAATCAGCCGGTCGAAATTTGCTTTCATCAAACGCGCGTACGATCCTTCCGGCACATCGCCGGCAAAAGTGAGACTGCCTTCCGCTTCGTTGATCGCGAGGATGGTGCGCACGACACCTTTTTCGCCGGTTTGCGTTCGCAGACTCAACGGAAAAAGTAAACCGGTCGCGGGCAAACCTTTGGCTTCATCGCCGAGATATTGTTTATATAATTCGAGCGCGGACTTGCCATCGAGTTCGTACAAAACATTGCCTCTTGCCCGCGTGATTAATCGTTCGGGTCCGAACGAATCCCAACCGCCCAGCGAAGCATAACCAATTTTCAATCGCGCGCTATACAATCCTAAAATCGCGATGGAATTTTGGCGCGGCTCGCCGTCCCATAACACAAACGTTTCTTGAAAGCGATCGCCATCGCCGGACAATCCACCGGTGATCGTGATGTGATCAGGCAGATGTTTCGCGATGCCGCGCACCAATGCACTGCCGTTGACCACATTGCCTTCGGATAAAACAAACACATGCGCGAGACCGTGATGCGGAATCGCGCGCGCGAGTTCTTCTCCGGCTTGAAAACTCGCGTCGCCATTCGCGATCGGAACGCTCGCGCCGCGCACGTGCGTGTGTTCAAAATGAATCGCGGTCGCGACGAGTGAATCGTCCGTGACTTGCGTGCCGTAAATTTCTCCGGCGGTGGAACAACCCATCACGTGCGCCTGCGGATACGCGCGTTTGATTTCCGCCAACTCGACGCGCTCTTTCAAGAGACGCGTTCCGCCGAACAGCAAAACCAATTGCGCGCCCGCGCCCAAGCCGCCCGGTGCGCGCGGCTCCCAACCTTTTTTCTTAGTCCAACGCGCTTGTTCAATCTTCATTACTCGATCTCCTTTACATACACAATACGTTTTGCATTCACAATTCGTTTCGCATTGTAACATCGGATCCAGATAAATCCATAGGTCTTTAGGCAATTGAAATGAATTTGTAATGTTCCTAAATAAAACAGATGCGACCCACTTGCATCGCATCTGATATTTGTGATTTGCTTTATGCGCTCGAAAACTTTTTGCTTATCTCACGCCTGCCGTACCGAGTTTCGGAATTTTTATCGGCGTCGAACCGCTAATGGACGGCGCAAAATTCACTCCGGTCTTTGTAATATTGTGGAAGTTGAATTTGGTATAACTTGGAAACACTGCCGCCAAATTGCTATTGCCTAAACGATTCTTGACGATTTCACCTAACACATCGCGAAAATCGGTTGTGATCGCGAGATCGCCGGGACCGTACAGATTTGCATTCGCCAGCCCGGGCCAATCGCCGTACACTTTTCCGCCGAGAATATTTCCGCCCATCAAAAACATCACATTGCCGTGTCCGTGATCGGTACCTTTACCGGAATTTTCTTGCACGCGCCGCCCAAATTCCGACATCGTCACGAGCGTGATGCGATTCATTTGATCTTGCATATCCGCGTAAAACGCGCTCAACCCATTCGCAAATTCCGAAATCAGCGCGGGCATTTGTCCATCCGAGAGCGTACCTTGCGCGACGTGCGTGTCCCATCCGCCAATATCCGCGCACGCAACTTCGACGCCCAGGCCGGATTTGATCAATTGCGCGATGGTCGCGAGCGATTTGCCGAAGGGCGTATCTGGATATTGCGCGCCGTTAGCGGGCGTGTAATTATTCGCCGCGATTTTCGCGAGATCGCGCATGGCTTGCAATGTTTGTTGACCTTCCGTTTCAATAAACCCATCGCCCGCGTACAATGCCGCGAGACCCGTTTGCATTTTTCCCACTTGGCGTTGATCGCCGCGCAAATGAAAGTCCGCGATACTTTGCAACGCGGTCGCGGAAACCGGTCCGCGCAAAGATGCTTGCAACAGCGTGCCCATTCCGACCGCGCGAAATGGAGATTGATTTTCGGTGGCAACGGCTTGCAAGTGCCGGCCGATCCAACCGGTTGGAATCGCTTTATCGCCGGGCGTGCCGCGCTCCATATAATCCATCGCGTCAAAATGCGAATGCGATGGATCGGGCGAACCCGCGGCGTGCACAATCGCGAGCGCGTGCGCATCGAAAATATCTTTGAACGGTTTCAAATTTGGATGCAAGCCAAAGAATCCATCCAAATCCACGACCGCGTCGGCGTTTCCACTTTTCGGTTGCGCGATGGCGAGCGCGTTGCGATGCGCATAATAATCTTTGTCGCCATGCGGAACGACGAGATTCAATCCGTCCGCGCCGCCGCGCATAAAAATACAAACCAGCGTGTCGCCTTGTGTCGGCGCGTCGCGCGGCGCGAGCGCCACGCGCGGCATCCATTGCGGCCACGGCAACGCGCCCATCGCGAGAATGCCGGTGCCTTTCAATAAATCGCGGCGAGAAATTTTTGTGTTAATCACTTCGACCTCCATTTTTTTGTATTGTCATTGCTTCGCCGCCTATCGGCAGCTCGCAATGACGCGCAATTGAATTATCGGTACTGAAAATGCGGCGACGCGAGAATGAGCGAGACCAGCACTGACAAAGTAGTCGCATCAAACGCCGCGCCTTCGCCGCCACTGCTGATCGTCGCGATAATTTTCGCGCGATCGTCGCTTGGAATTTCGCGATGCAAAATATAATCCACCCAAAAATTCACCGCGTCGCCGACCGTTTTGACCGCCGCGCTTTTCATCGCGCCGGATAAATCTATTTGCGTGCGCGGCACTTTGCCGCTCCCGTACAACATCGCCAAATTCCATCGGCCGAGCAATCCATCGGTGTTGATCCACGCGCTCCCGAGATCCGGATAACCATCCGGCGTAACATGGAAAAATAAACCCTGACCCATCAAACGCACCGCTATCGCGAGCGCGCGCGCATCGTCCATTTGCGCGTTCACCGCGCGCGCCGCCGAGATCGTGTAATCGTACGGACGTTTGATTTTCAAAAAGTTGGATGTGTTGAATTCGTCGGAATGCAAAATAGTTCCCAGCACCGCGCGCAGATCGCCATCCGTTTGCTTGAACGTCGCCGCGGCGCGTTCGACGAGCGCGTCCGGCGGTGTATCGGACACATAACGCTTGACTAATTTCCGCGCGATAAATTTCGCGGTGGACGGATGATGCGCGAGCGCGTCAATGATTTTCAACGCGTCATTCATTCCGCCGCCGGACGCAAGATTGATACCGAGAATTGTCTTCGCGCCGTCGTCGTGCTGACGCGCGTTGTAAATAAATTTACCGGCGTTGGTGAAATTGAGATTTTGTTTCGCTTTGAGCGGCGGCGGCGTCACTTGCCAGCCTGTAAACGCGCGCGCGAGTTCCGCAACATCTTTTTGCGTGTACCCGCCGTCCACGCCCAGCGAATGTAGTTCCATAATTTCGCGCGCGTAATTTTCATTCGCGACGCCTTTGGTGTTTTCGCGATTGTCCAAGTAGGTAAGCATCGCCGGACTTTGCGCGCTCGCGAGCAAGAGGTCGCTAAATTTTCCAAGCGCATGTTTGCGAATCACGTCGCGATCATCAATTGTTTTGAGATAGAGGTTGTCGTCTTTGCGAATGTAGATGTTGAAATGATCCGACCAAAATTCGACGAGCGATTCAAACAGTTGACGCTGGCTCATCACCGCGCGTAACACGGTGGCTTGTTCCAATTGCATCACCACTTCTTCGGGCCCCGGCTGACTCTTGCCGATTCCCAACGCGCCCAACGGATTCTGATTGTTATTGTTATTTTTGTTTTGTTGTTTTTGATCTTTAGTCGGAAACGGATATTTCGTCCGCAATTCTCCGGGTCCCATTGTGAGCGTCGGATAATCTTTCGCGAGCCGTTGCTCGAGCGCGCTGTCGTCAATCGTTTCAGGATGCAATTGTTGATCCACGTACGCATCCACGCCGATTTTTTGCACGCGCTCGACATCGCCGGGACGCGGTCCATAACCCAAACGATTGAGCACGGTAACAAAAAAATTTGGTTTGCCGATCGCACTCGCGGGTTTCCATTGCCATGGATTTGTGCCGTACGATGTGAACGACATCATTTCCGCGGGCGGCGTTTCGTCCAGCTCGGTTGCCCAACTGGGCAAGCCAACGAGCGCGGCGGCAAACGCCAGGTCTTGCAAAAATTCGCGACGAGTTGTATCCATGTGATTCCCTCCAATCAAACTGGACTGACTGTACCGCGCGGCAGTAAGCGCGTGATTGCGCGATTGTAAAATGCGTGCAAAAAGATTTTCGCCACGCGGCCGCGAATAAAAAGAGACGACCTGCGTAAACAGATTGTCTCTGCCGATTCACCCGGCCGCATTTATTCCGGCAAGTTCGATTTTTTCCACAACTCGCGCGCCAGCGCGCGCGCCTCCGCGCGAATGCCATAGCGCGCGAAATGATCGCACAACCGCTCCAGATCGCGCGTGAGCAATTTGAACGCGTGCGGATTCTTGAACGGATTCACCGCTTGCGGAAAATCAATGATCCAGATGTCGCCTTCCCAGTACAACACATTGAACCCGGACAAATCGCCATGCACGCAATCGTGCGCGAGCATGACTTGCACATTGTGCATCAATCGTTCGAAAAGATTTTTTGCTTCCGCGCGTTCTAGCCGAACGCGATTCAGCGGCGGCGCGGGCGCACCTTCCTCGCCGATGTATTCGATCAACATCGCGTTTTCACCGGAGGCAAACGGTTGCGGCACATCGGCACCCGCGCTGTGCAAAGCGCGCAATATGCCGTACTCGTTCTCCAACCAATTCGCATGCAAAATTTCTTTGCCGAAATCGGTTTTCTTTTTCATCGCGACTTGCGCGCGGCGATTGCGAATCACGCGTCCGTCCTCTTTCAACACGCCGCCTTCGCGATACAGCGCGTCATTTTTGAGTTTGCGAAAAATGCCCGGGCGATACACTTTGGCGGCGAGCCATTGCGCGCCGATAGTGGGATGCGCCGCGCAACAGTACACGTTCGCTTCTTTGCCGCCTTTGACCGGATGCAATACATCGGTGATCAAACTATCTTCGTAAAACGGACCGAGATACGTGATGATCCATTTACGTTCATGTCGCGACGCGTGAAACGACGGATTGAATCCCGCGCGCGCGTCGGACGCTTGCTCGATCATTCCCAGCGGCGGCGTGGGATACGCGATTCCGCTCCAACCGGTCGGAGTATTTTTCGCCACGTCGGCAATTTGCGCGATCACTTGTTTGTGACTGCGACCGCGTTTGAATTGAATTTTTTTGCCGCGCTCTCGCGGCGCGTATTGCTCTTCGATTTGTTCGATTTGATCGTCGTCAATCATTAATGTTCCCCTATGTCATTTCGAGGAGTCCTTCATCCTTCAGGATAAACTCCGCGACGAGAAATCTCGTTGTCACGATTGGATTTCTCGCTTCGCTCGAAATGACAGTTTGTAATTGAGATTATTCGCGCGGAACAAAAAAGCCGCGCGCAAGAACGCGTGGCTCGTTGAAAAAAAGAGCCACGAGGCAGACGTGCGCGCCTCGCGGCTCTAATCAAATCAGAACAAATACGAATTGCAAGTCCGAAAAGCAAATCGAAATTTTCACACGCGCGCAAGGCGGCGTGCGAAAAATTTTCGCAACTCGCTTTGGATAATCAAATTGAATTAGAGTGCCAGAGGCACACGATGCCCAAAGACAATCGCAGATTGATTTTCAAATTGAACTCGCATTCGACGCCTCCTCTGAAAATAGGACACTGATTAACACAGATGAACACAGATAAAAAATAAAATCAGTGTGGATCAGTGTGTATCTGTGTCCAATTGCTTTTCGTCCGACCGTTGGTGCGCCAACGGCGAATGGGCAACTTCTGTGATCTAAACTGGAAAAGAGTGTAGCATCATTTCACGCGCGCGTCAATCGCGCCACCCCTATTGACGCGGCAAAGCGATTCGATATAATTCCGCTGTTAGAAAATTCTGAATCGGCGACTAAAATTTTGTCGGATTGGTTCGCGACAGAAAGGAAACCCATGTCCCGCCTCTCGCGCGTGGGAACGCTGGCGTACAGTCTTGGTCTGTTCGCGGCAGGCACGTACTATGCTTTCAACAATTTCACATTGCCGCTTTATCTTTCGATCTATACCTCCAACGCGATTTTGATTGGATGGCTTTCGAGCACGCGTTCGTTTGAGCAGTCCATCATTCAACCGCTCGTCGGCGCGTGGAGCGATCGCACGTGGACGCGCGTTGGAAGGCGCGCGCCTTTTTTTCTTTCGACGATGCCGCTCGTTGCGCTGATTTTGCTTTTCACCGGTTGGCTGCCGCACGATCCGGGCATTCTGCTCGTCGTCGTGGGCGCGATTTTTA
>JACQEA010000309.1 GCA_016200825.1 Chloroflexota bacterium
AAATCTAAAATCCGAAATTGAAAAAATGTCTTTGCGTTCACGCTTGATTCTCACGCACGTCCTCATCATCTTGTTGACGCTGGTGATCGCCGCGATTGGTTTGCTATTCATTCTGCGAAATTTTCAGAACGAAGTGGAATTTGCGCGCTTGGAAGACGCCGCGATTCCGCTGGCGGTGCAAGCGCGCGCGTTGGTACAAGCGAATACCCCGCCGCTTGAAATTCTTACGCGCTTGCAAACGTCAGCCGAAGGCGTTGGAAATATTTTGCTGATTACTCAACGCGGTGTCGTCTTGGCAGATACCACGTACGGTTTGACGGCGAAAAATATTACCGGCAATCCGCCTAAACGTCCCGACCGCCAAGTCGGTTTTTTGCGCGGCGAATTTACGGTGAAAGAAACTGGCAAAAAATTTTTGTACGCGGCGGTCGCCGCAGGTCAATTGCGCGGGCAAGCCGTTTTTCTTGCGCTCGCGACGAATGAGCCGTCGTTTTTTTCAATGCTCGATGATATCGGGCCGAGTTTATTGTTTGCCGGAGCGGTCGCGCTCGTGATTTCATTCGCGTTCGCGTTATTGCTCGCGCGCTCGATTGCGGGACCGATCGCGCGCTTGACGCGCGGGACGGAAGCGATTGCGCGCGGCCAGTACGATCATCGCGTGCCCGATTCTGGGCGCGATGAAATCGCGCGGCTCGCGTCCAGTTTCAACACGATGGCGCAACAAGTTCAGCGCGCGCGGCAAATGGAAAAAGATTTCGTCGCGGATGTGTCGCACGAACTAAAAACTCCGCTCACCTCCATTCAAGGTTTCGCGCAAGCGTTTTTGGATGGCGCGGTCGTGGATATGGACGGCGCGCGGCGCGCCGCGCAAACTATTTTCGATGAAACCGCGCGCATGGCGCGCCTCATCGGCGATTTGCTCACGCTCGCGCGTTTGGAATCCGGGCAGATTCCGTTGACGCGCGCGCAAATAGATTTGCGCGACGTGTTGCCGCGCTGGGTCGAACGTTTTCAAGCGCGCGCGCACGCGCGCGACGAAAAAATTGTGACGATTATTGACGCGCTCCCGCTCATCACCGGCGACGCGGGGCGGTTGGAAGAAGTGATTAGTAATTTGATTGACAACGCGATCAAATATAATCGCGCGGGCGGGACAGTTACCTTAACCGCGCAATTGGAATCGCCGAGCGCGGTCACGCGGCGCGGCGCGGCAACGCGCGGACCCGCGCGCGTTCAAATTTCGGTCGCGGATACGGGCGAAGGAATTCCCGCCGCGGATTTGCCGCGCGTGTTCGAACGATTTTATCGCGGCGATAAAGCGCGCGTCGCGGGCGGCACCGGGTTAGGGCTGGCGATCGCGCACGAAATTATCGCGGCGCACGGCGGCGAGATTACAGTCGCGAGCGAAAAAAATCGCGGCAGTGTGTTTACGGTGTATTTGCCTGTCACGCAAAATGGAAATTTGCGCGGCGCGGTTACAGCGTCCCAACAATAATTTTACGGCGAGTTTACGCGCACCTCATTCCTCCTTAATCTGCCAACGGCATACTGCAGACAAATCGAAGGAGGAATAGAAATGAAAAACAATTTGGTTCGGGCAGTTCTTTTGATCGGTTCGCTCGCAATCGCGTGGATGGTGAGCGCGTGCAGCGCGTTACCAACTACGAGCGCGCAATCCGCGCCGAATGCGGCACCAACCGCAATCGCGACGGCAACGCCGGTTGCAAACACAACGCCCGATGCGCGCGCGAACGCGCAACCGAACGCGCGTGGCAACGGCGCGCAACCCGGCAAGGGCGGAAAACAAAATGAAGCGCTCGCGCGTTTAGGAGTCGAAATTGGCGCGGTCAATCAAATCAGCGCCGATTCGCTCGCGATCAAAACGCGCGCCGACGCGCAAACGTTTGCGCTGAACAGCAACACGCTTTATGTGCTGCCGGGCAAAGCGGCCGCGCAAGCGCGCGATTTCAAAACCGGCGATCGCGTCTTGGTGAAAAAATCGGACGACGCGGCGAACACGGCATTGTTAGTGTTGCAAATGCCCGCGAATTTTTCGCCCGATAGTTTGATGCTGGCTCAAGTGGATTCGGTCGCGAGTGGTTCGCTTGCGCTCAAAACCAAAGCCGGTTCGCAAACGTTGACGACGAACGCGAACACCGTCGTCGTTGAGTTGACCGCACAACAAGCGAAGCTCGGAACGTTGAGCGATCTGACGAGCGGCGTCGTGGTGATCGCGCTTGGATCATCGAAGGACGCGAATGCAACCGCG
>JACQEA010000325.1 GCA_016200825.1 Chloroflexota bacterium
CGTCATCTCATTACTGCCGTACAAGATGATGTACGTAAGTTCGCAATCCGGATGATGCCACGTGTGTCCATTCGCGTTGTGACGCGGCGGATAATCCATCATCGTTCCACCCTCGCGGCCGAGATGACACACCAAACAATTGTCGTTGTACAGTTTTTCGCCGCGCGCGAGCGCGGGGAGCGTTGGCGTGCGAGGAAATATTAGCGTTTCCAATCGCGGCGACGAAGCCGAAAAAAGTATCGCGATAAATACGATAGCCGCGAGACAAACGAAAATCAAAATGCCAAGCGCGGCAAGCAGAACTCGGCGCTCGTTCATATGAACCTCCTAGGCAAGCGAAAATTGATTCGTAATGTTCAGCCCCGCGCTGAAATTTCCGCCTAATGGCTAGGCGTTTGAGTTGGCTGGAAATTATTGTTCGTCACGCGCCACTGAAATTCGCGCGAGTCGCGCGACCACAGACTTTTGAAATACTCGATCACCACGCGAATATCCTCGTCACTCAATTTGTCGCCAAAGGGCGGCATGCGTTTTGGCGAATCGGGCTTGAGCGGATCCGCGAATCCATCGCGGATAATTTCAAAGAGCAACTTGTCCGCGTGATGCCACGTGTGTCCGGTGTCGTCGTGCGGTGGCGGCGGAAAATTGAAATCCGCGTCGGGCGTTTTCCAATTCGGCGCGCCTTCGGCGTTCGCACCGTGACAATTCGCGCAATTCGCTTGATAGACGCGCCGACCTATGTTCACTTTATTCGCATCCAGTGACGGTACAGGAATGGGCAAAGTTTCTTGCGGCAGTGGAGGGATATTGCTGCTGCGTGTGCTGATCCCACACGCAACCAAGAGGACGAGAATGAATCCAATTGCCAAACCTGCATAATGATGAAACATTGCAGTCCGTTTCAAAAAATTTTCTCCAACTCGCGTTCAATATATTCTTCAGTCAACGGCCCACCGAGAATCATATCCTGTATCACTCCATTGCGATCAATGAAGACATTGGTCGGCAAGCCGCGAATGCGATACGCGTTCGTTGCAACCCCGTCTATGTCATTCACAATGGGAAACGTCACGCCCAGCTCTCGCAAGAATTTCGTGACGACATCGGGTCCGGCGTCGTCTTGAATCCGCACGCCCAGCACGACGAGATTTTTGGAATCTTTATACTGTTGATATTTCTTTTCAAAGATAGGCATCTCGGCGCGGCACGGCGCGCACCACGTCGCCCAAAAAGTCACATGCACGGGCTTGCCTTGCAGATCGCTCAAGCGCATCGTGTTCCCGCTCAAATCTTTCAGCGCGATTTCGGGCGCAAGCGCTCCGATTTTCGCGACGTTCGGCCTTGACGGCGCGCTCTGCGAGGTCACAGGGAACGGCAACACTCCACTGACGACGAGCACAACTCCCAGCACAATAATGCTCAGCATGAGTACTGAAAATAATTTGCGACGATTCCAATTCAGTTGAATCATATTCCTGTCCTCCTTTCTCCGCATGATCTCAATTTGGCAGTTGTACGCCTAGCCATTGTCGAAACCATCCTTCTACGTCGTAGAGACCTTGAGGAGTTAGTCGGAAAAAGTAAGCGTTGAGTATCTGGAATTTGTCGAAGACGAGCAGCAAGCCCATCGTGATCAAGAGTGCACCGCCAGCGATTTCGACAAAATGTAGAAAACGATTCATGCCTTTTATTTTGCGCTGGACAACGTCGAGTCCGAGGGCAGTCAGCAAAAAAGGCACGCCGAGTCCCGCCGAATAAAAAAGCAACAGCACAGTTCCTTCCACCGCGGTATTGGTTTGAGTCGCCAATGCTAGAATGAACGAGAGCATGGGCCCAATGCACGGTGTCCATCCTGCAGCGAAAGCCATTCCAGTCAAATACGATCGCGGCAAACCGAGTTGACTCGATTGAAAATTAACGCGCGCCTCGCGGTACAAGAGCGGAATCCGCATCAAGCCCGTGAGATGAATTCCGAACACGATCAGGATCACGCCGGCGATATGAGATAGATCGGTTTTGCTTAGGAGTACAGAGAGCGCGGAAAGCGCGCTCCAGATCGCGACAAAAATTGTCGTAAAGCCCAACACAAACGTAAACGCGTGCAGCAGCGTTTCACGTCTGCGAATCATCACGCCTTCGGGCGTGGCGACAGCGCCGCTCAAGTAACCGACGTAAGCCGGCATGAGCGGCAACACGCATGGCGAGAGACACGATAGCAACCCTGCGCCAAATGCTAGGATCAGTAAGCCGACACTCATTGCGAATCTCCTGCTTCCAATCCATACTAACCGCACGTCAAAATCTGAAAGCAAGACTTTAGGTGGCGCTAGGCAAGCCAACCAAGTCTTGACTCCAAAACCCGAAATTAGAAATGCGGCGAGTAGATCAGCGGATAGATGACGCTTCGAACTGCGCGCCTTTCATCCGCTATCGTTATTACAAGCCCCCCGCCCCTACGAATTTACAAGCCGAACTGACTAGCGAGGTCGGGACGGTCTTTGAAGGCGACCTGAGCGACGGCGCGAAATTCGCCCCACCATTTTCGCAAGTCTTGGATCGCCGCGTCGCGCTGGGCGGTGGCGCGGGTGGTGGCAGCGCTCGCCGCGTCGTGCGTGGCATTCGCGCTGGTCAGCGCGCTCAGTTTGGCTTTTTCGGTGTTGAGTGCAGTTGGGTTGTAGCCACGCTTACTCAAGGCAGACTGGTAGTTGGCGCGGCTGAGCGTCGTGTCGTAAGCGGCGTTGGCAAAGGTGATAAAGCCCTCGCGGTCGGTGGGCACGCGCCCCGTCGCGCCGAGGGCTTGCAGGGCGGCGGCATCGTCTTTGAAAACGGCGCGCGCGATCGTGCGAAAACCGTCGAAGCCGTCGCGGGTAGCTGCATCGGCGGCGCTGAGTGTGTCGCGCGCCTGCGCTTCGTCGGCGTCCGCGCTCTGGCGAGCGTTGTAGCCAGACTGGGCGGCATCGCACTTGGCGAGTCCTTCGGCGATGGCGGGGTCATCGTAGCCGCGCGGCGTGAGCATCGCTTTGGCGTCGGCGTGGTTTTGCGCCGCCGTGAGAGCGGTGCGAATCTGCGTGATGTCGTTGGCGATGGCTTGATCTTGAGCCGCGCGCGGACGGCGGGGCTTTGGTTCTGGCTCTGCTGGTGGGGTTTGCGGCGTGTTACTCATGTTCGTCTCCTTGTTTTAGATTGACGATACGCTATTTTTGTTGTCTTACATGATATTTTCAGCGTCGGATTGCTATTTTGTACGTTATAATAGCTATTTTTGTTGTCTTGTCTAATATTTTCAGCGTCGGACTGCCATTTGATGTGTTATCATCACTATATTTATTATGCGATTGATTATTTCAATCATTCTATCGTCTATTTATATCGTTCGATTGATTATTTTTGATGTTACCTTTTCAAATAATCGTGGCTAAAGCCTTGATTCCATATTTTGACGTGCGGTTAGTACAGAACACTAAAGATTACTGGAACACAGAGTAGATTCCTCATCGGTTCTCCTTTTGAATTGATTTTGTCTGATTACGGCACAGACTCTGGTCCGCGATCGCGGAACGCGTTGATGAATCCGCGCACGGCTTGTTCGTTGACACCATTGCACGTTTGCAGACGCGTCCATGCCGTCAGCGCGACTTTGTCTTTCAAGCCAGACCACGGCGCGAGAATTACTTTTCGTTCGCTGCGCGCGATATTATCCAGCGCGGCGATTTCGGTTGCGTCAAGGCTGTTGTAATAAATCACAATGCGCCCATGTTCGAGACTGTGCAAGCCGCGCGCGAGGAACAAATTGTCGGCGGGCTGTCGGCTGATTGTGCCGTCCGCTTGCCAAGTGGGATGGTGCAAGCCCGAAGTCGGCGGCGTCCCACTATAGTTCGGCGGCGCGTCGCCTGGATTCATGTGGGCTTGACCTTGGCTGGCGAACGATTGGATTGGAGTACACTCGCCTGCAACGAGCGGCGCGCTCGGCGTCGGTGGAGGTTTGGGTCCGAAGAGCTGATAACCCGCAAAGCCTAGAATCAGAATGCCCACCAGCGCTCCACCGCCAATCATTAATCGTTTGCGCCGTTTCGCTTTCGCCGCGCGCTCGCGGATTGATGCTTCGCGCGGCTTTCTTTTATTCAGCATAATCTCCTTACAAGAATTGAGATTCGATTTGTCCGCTAACGATTTTCCTGCAGCAAGGTCGTCACAGCGAGACGGAGGTGCTACAGGGATTCATACTCCGTGCCTCGAAAATATGCGCGTATCCGCGTCTGGCGATCCACTAGCACAAACCGTGAACTGTGAATCACGCGCTCACCTGCTACCGTCTTGTGGATATGAACCGTGCCGTCGGGATGGATATGCTCGTATTCATCTGGATTTTCAACGACGCCCAGCAAGAAACCTTTAATGGCGAGTTGGTAGATGGCGTCCTTCGGTCCGGTCAAGAAGAGCCAGCGGTCGGGATCGGCAGAGTAGTGGCTGGCATATTCGCGGAGAAACTCAGGCGTGTCGTGTTCAGGGTCAACACTGATGCTGACAAATCGCACATTGGGTTCGCTTGCAAAATCCTTTTGCAGTTTCGCCATATTGGCGGTCTGCATCGGACAGGTTTCTGTACATTGTGAATAGAAAAAGTTGGCGATCCAGACTTTGCCGCGCAAGTCGGATAACTGCACTTGCCGTTCGCTCCTCTCGGTGAGTGTAAAGTCAGGCACCTGACCGTAAAAGTCGAGATGCTCAAGGGACGTGCCGTTTTCAATGTTACACGCCGCGAGAACGAACGCCAGTCCGACTGTCCACATGAACAAGCGTATTCGATGCTGGCGGCTCATTGAAGTGTTTCAGAAAACTTTCCGCGGAACCGCATCAGATAAATCACTGCGATAACAAGAGCGACTTCGATGAGCACTGTGAAGATTCCAACGATCTCAAGCTCTTCGGGCTCACCTGTTGGTGAAAGCGGCGGTGGCACGATGCGTACGATCACATAAATCGCTGCCAGCAAAAAGTCGATGTAGCCCGTCGCCGCATAGAGCGAGCGGTTTGACCAGAACAATAATGCCAAGCCACATGCTATCTGAGTCATGCCGACCAATGCAAAAAAGAGTCCCCAGACTGCGACTTGATTGGCGTGCTCGGGAGCCAATTCCAAATGAATGACACCCGCAGTGACCGATAGCACGGCAGCGCCAAACGGAACGAGTCTTGGGCTTGTTTGAATACTTTCTTTGATTTCCTCGAAACGATCAGGTGCGAGCGCGCGAAAGATCTGAATGCCAATCAACGCGACTAGAGCGAATGGCATGCTCAGCATCAGGATGGTGCTCAAGGCAAAAGCCAAGGCTTGTGGATCGGTCATTCCGTTCTGCATGTTCATGGATCGTTCACCTCATCATTTTGGTGCAATCGTCGGAATGGACTGCCAAGTCTGTGCACCGTCGTCGCTGCGAAAGATTGCGCCTTCGGCAGTCGCGGCAAAGAGCGTATCGGGACTGTTTGGATTCAATGCAAGCGCGATAACTCTTGCATTGGCTAATCCTTTATTACTGGATTCCCAATTCAATCCGGCATCATTGGAGCGAAACACGCCTGCAATTCCTGCCGCAAAAACATTTTTTGGATTACGCGGGTCAACAACGACAGCGTTCACTTGAAGTTTGACGGGCAAACTGCCCATCGGGTGCCAGCCTCAAAATCAGTCCATGCTGAGATACGCGCCGGTCAGCGTCGCAGCATACAGCCAGCCCGTGTTCATACTCCCATCGAGCGGCGTGTGCGTCAACGCGGTCACGTGCGGATTGTCAAGCCCCAGTGCTTGATCCACCGAACGCTTCCACGTTTCGCCTGCATCGCTCGATTCAAACATTCCGACGCCATCTACCCACGCAAAAAGCGAATTGCTGGTGTCGCGCAGAATTTGCGGATAGCCGTTGGAATGCACCGCGAGCGCGGACACGCGTTCGCTCGCGAGTCCGCGTGTGATTTTGTTCCACGTTTTGCCCGCATCGCGACCCCGCCAAATTCCAATTTCTTCGCCCGCGATGAAAATCATATCGGGCTGATCGCGCCGCAGCGCGACAACGGACACGCCTTTCGCCGCGATTTCGTTTGGTAGCGCGACGTTCTGCCAACTCTTTCCACCATCGCGGCTCTGATACAAACCATCGGAGGCGGCTTTGAACAGACGACCATCGCGCGGATCGATCGCGAGCGCGCGAACGCCTGGCTCGCGCGTGTGAGTCGGGAGCGACGCGGTAGGAGTACTCTGCGCGGCGGGAGTGCTCTGCGCGCACGCGACGAGTACGATACCAATCGCCATAAGCGTTCCATACTTCACGTAACGATTCATTGTTAACTCCTATAATGGAATTTTCCGCGTCAATCCATTTTTACGTTGGCGCAAGACGCCGAAACCCTTCAGCCAATGTGTAATCAGCATGCTCTCCCAGCTGGCGCGCGATTCGGCGGAAAAATGCATCAACTTCCGGTCGGTCGCGTCCTTGCGTTTTGTATTGACGCAACGCCTGTATTCGTCGGTCGAAGACTGCCTCGATATCCACAAAGACATCCGGCGCGCCGCTCATGATGAGCATCAGCATGTCAAGCTTGTGCAATGGCAATCCCTCGCGCAATTGTTTCGGTTCGCACAGCGGACTCGGCGCGCGCAGATAGGCGGCTTGAAAAACGGTCAGCCCGAGCGTGGTATGATCTGGATAGATCGCGCACGAATCGAGTGAGCCGTTGCCTGGGTAAGGATCGTGGGTGATGACCGTGCGCGGGCGATATTGTCGGATCAAGCGAGTCAAGTCAGCCCGCAACTCTGGGACGTGAAAGGTGAGATCGCCATCCTCATAGCGCAGAAAAGTAAGGTCGCGGACGCCGACGATTTCGGCAGCGGCGCGCTGTTCCGATTCGCGCAATCCGCCAAGTCGTTCCGCGCTCATCGCAGGGTCGCTCGTGCCGCAATTACCGCTCGTCGCCAGGACATAGCCGACGCGTTTCCCTTGCTCTAGGAGTTGAATGATCGTCCCCGCGCAATGGGCTTCGATGTCATCCGGGTGAGCAACCACCACCATGATTGGATCGGCAAACTGATCAAGTGACATTTATTCCTCTTGATTGAAAAAGTGTTCGCGCATTACGGCATCTCCTTCAAAATGGGCAACATCTGAATCGCCGTCTGACCAAACAACAAATCGACGCGTTGGGCGCGTATCCTGCCCTTGCCATCCACGATGACAAAGCCCATTTCGGGCAGGCGTCCCATCCCGCCCATCGGCCAGCCCCCGCGCAGTTGCATGTCGAATTGGGTCGTCACTCTGAGGCCAGGGTCGGACAATATTGGAAACGTCGCGCCCGTTTCCTGGACGACTAGGCGCGCGGCATTTCCCGTATCAACACTAATGCCAATGACTTGAGCACCCGCACTGTCAAATTGATCGATCCGCCGTTGCAACTCACCGAGTTGCTGTTTACAAGCGTCTCAGACATAGCCCATATTAAATGCCAGCACGTATTTGCGCCCGTCGCCAGGTTGGAATGTGTAGGGCTGCCCTTGGGCATCGGGTATAGTAAACGCGGGCGCGGGCTGTCCGATACGTGTGGCGACGTTAAACGCTGTATCCGAACTTCGCAGACCTGCGGCTATATCTGACGCCCTACTACTCGCTGCTGGCGACTGAGAAGAACTTGCGGCGAACCACACAACCGCTGCGACTGCGGCGAACGCGAGCGCACCGCCGATCCACAACCAACGATGTGAACGCGAACTTTTTTGTCTCACCCGTTTTTTATTTTTGCTCATGTTCTTCATCTACGGTCTAGTGTTCAGAGATGGCGTGCAGATAGACGAGCGCGCCACCCAGTAACAAGATGATCGTTCCTAAAATTACGGCAATCGTCGCGACAGCCGCGCGCATTTTTCGTGCGCGCGCGGCAGAATCCAAACTGTGCGCGGCGCGCCACGCGAAAGTGAGCGCCGCGCCGATGCCGATGAGCGCGAGAATCGCCAGGTGCTTTGCCGCGAGGATTGCCGCGTACACGCTGCCGTAGTTTTCAAGAGACAATTGTCGCCACGTCTCGGCGATATTCAATGTCAATGGTACCGGCGCGGTAGAGATCGTGTGATAGACAAAATTGTAAATTCCCGTGCTGACCAAAACGATGTTTGATGCCCAAAAGAGATGCGTGCCCATCATGGTCATCTCACCGTGCGTCTGGTTTGGATCACGACTGGCGATGAACAGCATCACCAACGCGAGCCCCAGCACCGCAGTTGCCGCCAGGTGCGCGATAAAGGCGTAACCGTCGGCGAGTGTTCGCAGCGTCAATGCGCCGATGGGTACCGCTTCCGCCTCCAACACCGGAATCGCGGCTCCGAGTTCCGTCCCGCGAATTCGCTCGGAAAACGAAACGTGTGTTGCGATCGGGTGATTTAACGCGACATGCACCAGCCAATCGCCCTCGCGCGAAAAGGGCACGATGGCGAGATAAACGCCTGGCTCTTTGAACAATTCGGTGGCGACGATGGTGATCTCACTCGCGTTCGAATCGCGCGGCTGCGTGATGACCAAAACCGTCGCGTCACTGAGCGGCGTATTCGTGCGCGCGCCATTCAGCGCAATCCGATAGGTTCGCCGAAGAGTCTCCGCGCGCGAGCGTTCGACGCGGAAGCGAAGCGGGATTGATCCTTCTTGACTTGCCACGAAATGCAAATCAAGCAAAACGACCACGACCAACAGCGAGGCAAGGTAGATCAGGAAACTTTTCTGCGCTGGCGACATTCAGCGTCCCATCATCCCGCCCATCATTTTTTGCATCATTTCGTTCATGCCGTTCATCTGTGGCATCATTTGATTCATATTTGGTATCGCAGGCATTTGATTCATCATCGCGCTCATTCCATACCACGCGATCAACCCGAGCGCGAGCGCGCCCAAAACAATGCCGGCGGCAACGGCTGTCGTAATGGTGAACCATAATCGAGTTGTCATTTTGTTCTCCTTTACCCGCGCGCCTCGTTTTGACTCGCGGTGATTTGTTTCGCGAGCGTGTCACGCCGCGCTTGCAATTCACGCACATCTTCGGCTGCGCGAATTTGCTTTTCCAGCGCGTCCTTTTGTGCGCGCAACATCGCTAAGTGTTCGTCGGTCGTCATCGTCATCGAGCCTTTGCTCATCTGTCCGTGACCATCGCGCATCATATACCACATCATCACGCCCATCGAAATGGGACACGCTAACGCAACAATGAGGTACGGTAGAAACGGAAGTAATTGTTCCATCGGAATCCTCCTGAAAAGATTTTATTTTTCCAATAACTCGTCCAACTTGGCAATGAACTGCGCGTGCGTCATATAGGAACTGTCGCGCGTGATCGGTCCCAACGCGTTGCCGTACAAATTGCCGTCTTTGCCGACAAAAAAAGTTTCTGGCACGCCGCGAATCCGGTAGAGTTGTCCGATTTTCGTGCCAATGTCCGGACCGTTATAGTACGTGAGATTGAATTCCGCGATGTACTTGCGCGCGTCCGGCTCTGGATCGCTCCAGTCCACGCCGATGAAAACCACGCCGCGATTTTTGTAATCGCGAAAAGTTTTTTCGAGAAACGGCGCCTCTGCACGGCAAGGAATACACCACGACGCCCAAAAATTAATCACAACAACTTGCCCGCGCAATTGAGAAAGCCGAATTGTTTCCTCGTTAAATGTTATCAGCGTGAAATCTGGCGCGAGACCAGACGAAGGTTGTGGTTCGCCGCGCACTTTGAGACCAAATGCAAAAAACGCGACTATTGCCACTATCGCCGCACCCAAAGTAATTTGAAACCAACGCATTTGAGCGATGCCTCTCAATCATCTGCTATGCAATTCACCGGAACAAATTTCCCATATCCATGACAAACTGGACGTTGGAAATGAATTGACAACCATAAAAAGGAAAACGGAAAACACTCCAGTCGCAATGCGCAACGTGGAGATCAAAAGCGAACGCAGAAAATTACTGGGTGTTAGATCCGCGGTGGCGGATCAGTGAGGCGCGGGGAAGAAAAATACGGTGAAGCAGAAAACTGTAGAGCAAATTGACTAACCGATTCTTGCGAATCGAACGCAGGGACAAACAGCTGAACAACACAATTATTCGAACAAAGAGAGACTGCCGAAGCGTTGATGGGCGCGCCATTCTGCGCGGCTTCAATTGGCGCACTTGAATTGGATGTGATGCCCGCGCATTCCACCATGCCCATCGAAGAAAAACAAAGCACCGGATTACTATGAACTAAAGAGGCAAACAGAAGAAGAACGACAAGGTTCGTTTTCATTTCCATTATCATTCTATCACTCCCGACAAACAATGTCAATGACATTTCACCACTCGTCACGCCATTCGACCTATGCTATTATTCCGCGCAAATCCATGGACGCGATTTTCACGCACGAGAACGCCGATTTCGACGCGCTCGCCTCGCTCCTGGATGTGAAGAAGCAAAAAAACGCGGCATGCTTTGGCTTGACAGTTCATCGCGTGCCGCGTTTAGTTTTTCCCAATCAAAGTTATTGTGCGACGACTTTGATGGTGCCTTGAAGCGAGTTGTGGCGTACGCAAAAGTACGGATAGTCGCCTGGCGTGGTGAAAGTAAAGGAAAATGTTTTTCCTTGTGTGAAAAGACCAGAGTCAAACGCGCCGGCAGGATTGGGCGGCGTTCCATTCGTAACGCTGTGTTCAATCGCGTCCTGGTTTGTCCAAATGATCGTTGTTCCAACCGGTACTTGAAGCGAGTCCGGCTTGTACGTGAATAACTTGATGTCAATGTTCATTGTTTTGGAGGCGGCGGTAGGTTGAATCGTCGCGGCTGGGACAGCTGTCGGCGCAGGCGGCGCGCTTGGGGTACCACAAGCAACTGAAACAAGGATCGCTGATAACGCCATCGCGATGCTGATGTATTTCATTTTTGTTTTTCTCCTGAAGTAAATAGTTCATAAACAGACCCGGCGCAGGACCGGGTCTGTTTACTAAACGAGCCAACGCTTACGCGAACTTGTCGGGGAACTGTTTGATGATCGCGCTGGTGAGCGGGTCCGCGATCATTTGCATGTGACCTGCTGCCCCGCGTAGTGCTGTGAACGCTTTGGCGAAATCTTTCGCGCCCTGAGCATCCACTACGCCTTTCAAACCGACGACGTGCGTCATAACCAAATCCGCGACGGCAGCGGCTGGCAGATTCGGATTTGCGCTGTTGAGGAACGCGCCGAAGTCTTTGGTGTAGCCCAGCAAGTCGTTGACGGCTTTATCCGATTTGGCTTTGTCTTTGGTCGCGACACCGGTGGTGTAATCCACGAAGAAGCCGATGTGCTTGCGCCACAGCGGCAGGAACGCTTTCTCTGCATCCGCGCCATAAACAGAACCGATCGCCTTCGAGAGATCAACCGAATTCGCATCGAGCGCGTCCGCGGCCGCTTTGAATTCAGCATCGCGCCCACCGAGCGCGGCATTCGTCGCCGAAGCCGCGAGATACGCGTGTTCTTGTAAGAGGTTATTGAGCGCGACGCGCAAGGTTGCGGCTTTGGTGTCTGTCGCGCCATCGAACTTGTCGGGGAATTGTTTGACGATCGTGCTGGCTAACGGGTCGGCGATCATTTGCATGTGCTGGTAGGCTTTGCGCATTTCGGTGTACGCTTTGGGATAATCGCCGGCCGCTTGAGCGTCTACCGCGCCTTTCAAACCCACGACGTGCATTTGAACCAAATCCGCGACGACGTTCGCGGGGAGAGCGGGACTCGCACTGTTGAGGAACGCGCCGAAATCTTTGGTGTAGCCGAGCAGATCGCTGACTGCTTTATCCTGCTTGGTTTTGTCTTTGGCGGCGGTAGCGGTCGTATAATCTACGAAAAAGCCGATGTGCTTGCGCCAGAGAGGCAGGAACGCTTTCTCCGCGTCCGCGCCGTAGACCGAACCGATCGCTTTGGACAAATCAACCGAGTTTGCATCGAGCGCGTCCGCGGCATTCTTAAATTCGTCGTTGCGACCACCCAGCGCGGCACCCGTCGCGCTCAAGGCGAGGATCACATGCTCGCCTAACAGTTTGTTGAGCGCGACGCGTAATCCCGCTGACTTGGTGTCGGACGATGCGGCGGGTTTAGGCATGGCGGTCGGTGCAGTTGTCGGCGGAACTGCAGTTGGCGGTGCCTTGGTTGGCGCAACTGTCGGCGGAACAGGCGTTGCCGTTGGAGTGGGTGCTGGCGCGCACGCAAGCGCGATGATCGCGATCACTGCAAAGGCGACGACTAGCGCGACTCGTTTTTGGAACTTTTTCATTGTGAATCTCCTTCTTTGAATTGAATTTGACTTGCCACGTACAGCGCGGCGATAATTACGCTACTGCCGCGCCAAATTTTCTATCAACTTGATGTTATCGCTAGATCACCTCCCTGGGTTTAGAATCACTTTGCATTCAGTTCTCTATACTCCTCTACGTAAGTTCCCTCGAAATACATTCATTTGGAAAACAAAAAAGGACATCGGTTTTTCCAATGTCCTTTGAATTTGCTTTACAAAACGCTAGACGGTGGATTCATCAGTTGAACTGACTTGACATCAAAATGCTTGTCGTTGGCAGGGCACTCCCGCCTTCCGGTTCTTCGGTCAGCGCGGCGATTTGATACACGCGCAGGGGTTCGGGAGCGTTGATCAGGATTTGTCCAACCCCGTTCGCGTCCACAACAAAAGTGCCAACACCCACCGGTGTTTTTCCTTTGATCAACCACGCTTCGTAAACTCTGCCCTGCGGCAACGGCTTCAACCCAGAGACGACTAGCAAAGCGCGATGGTCGCTCAAGTCCGCGATCAGTTGTCCCCGCGCGTTCGGCTGTACCGCGGTGGCTTGAAAATCTTTCGTCACGGTGCTCGGTTTGCTCAACAGCGTGAGCGCCACGCGTTGTTCGTTCACCTGAGCATGTAACTGATCCACTTGTGCGCGCAGTGACAGCGCCCACGCGATCGAAAGGACAAGCAAGATCAAACTCGCCAGCGCAACCGCGCGGCTCGGGACGCGCAGCCAATCGAACCAATTCGCGCTCGTCGCGATTGCGCGCGCCTGAGAGGCGGCAGAGTTCGCGCGTAAATCGGCGTGGACGCGATTAAACAAATCGCGCTTGACCCGCGGTGATGGAGGAATCGGGCGCGCCGCGTAAGGGAGCGCCTGCGCGCCGCCGCGCAGATCTTCCAATACCGCGCGGCATTGCGCACAGCGCGGGAGATGTTTTTCAACCATTTCCGTTTCGTATGCATCCAATCCGCCCAAGAGGTAGAACGGAATCCATTCTTCGACATGATTTTCACGTGGCATTTCATTCACCGCTTAACAGGGTCTTCAGCTTTTGCAACGCCAGCCGCGCGCGAGTATGAATCGTGCCGGCGGGCTCTTGCAATCGTTCCGCAATCTCTTGCCGGGTAAGCCCTTGAAAATACGCAAGCAAGATCACTTGGCGTTGCGGCTCCGACAATTGTTGGATCGCCTCGCGTACGCGTTCTGATTGCATCTGCGTCCAGACCGCGTCCATCACATCAGACGCGCAATCCGGGATTTCGGAGGCGGCATCGTCTAAATCTATGTCGCTCGCCTGCCGCGCGGCGCGTCTCCGCAGTTCATCAATCGCGAGGTTGCGAGTCATTGCAAAGAGCCAGCTCGGAAAGGCACCGCGACGCGAGTCGAACGTCGCGGCGGATTTCCAGACGCGCCAAAAAGTTTCCTGAACGATATCTTCTGCAGACGCGCGCTCGCGGAGTATTTTCAATGCGACTCCTAACGCGCTCGCCGCATAACGATCATACAGAATTTCCAGAGCCGCGCTCTCACGCCGTACCACGCCAGACATCAATTCTTCGTCCGACCTTTCCGGCAGGTTCATCATCACGACCCGCCCAAGCATCGTCCGGCTCGACAACATTCCAATGATATTACGTTCCAATCTAAATTTTGCATCTGTGGCTTGTTCCGCGTCTATTCCATTCTATCAAACTGTGCTATAATTTTCAAGGTGGATGCAATTCTCACGCACGAGAACGCCGACCTGGATGCGCTCGCCGCGCTGGTCGGCGCGAAAAAAATTTATCCGCAAGCGCGCGCGGTTCTGCCGCATCGTTTGAATCGCAACGTGCGCGATTTCGTCGCGCTCTACGCGGACGCGCTCGCGTTGACGCGCGCCGATGAATTAACGCGGGACGCGCTGCGCGACATTCTCATCGTTGACTCGCAGGCGTCGCCTTCCGCGCGCGGCATCGATAAAAAAACGCGGTTGCATTTTCTCGATCATCATCCGCTCGCGCGCGTCTTGCGCGCCGGCGATACGTTTTCCGGCGGTGACGTCGGCGCAACCACGACTTTGCTCGTCGAAGAAATCCGCGAAAAAAATCTCGCGCTCGCTTCGCTTGAAGCGACGGCACTCTTGCTCGGCATCTATGAAGACACCGGCTCGCTTTTGTACGGCACAACGACGCCGCGCGATGCGCGCGCCGCCGCCTATCTGCTGGAGCAGGACGCGCGTCTCGATATCGTCCGCGATTTCTTGCATCATCCGCTCACCGATGAACAGCGCGCGCTGTATCAAGATTTGTTGGAACACACTGAAACGCTCGACCTTGACGGACATTCGATTGCGATTGCCGCCGCGCGCGCGCCGAAATATGCGGAAGAGGTCGCGTCGCTCGCGCATCAACTGCGCGAGGTGTACGATCCCGCCGCGCTTTTCGTTCTCGTACAAATGCAAGACCATATTCAACTCGTCGCGCGTTCGGATCGCGATGCGATTGATGTCGCCGAGATCGCGCGCGTGTTTGGCGGACGCGGGCACCCGCGCGCCGCCGCCGCGCTCATTCAGGACGCCACGCTCAAACAAACCAAGACCAAACTGTTAAAGCTCTTGCGCGCGACGATCAAGCCCTCCGTGACGGTTCAACAAATCATGTCCACCGGCGCGCAGACTTTGGAACCGCAAGCGAGTGTCACCCACGCCGCGGAAATGATGCGCCGCTACGGACACGAAGGGTTTCCGGTAGTGCAGCGTAATAAATTGGTCGGGGTGTTGACGCGCCGCGAAATTGATCGCGCCCTCCAACATCATCTTGGCAACGCGCCTGTCAAAAACTTTATGCGCCAACCAATTTCCGTCTCCCCAGACGATTCGCTCGAAAAATTGCGCGCGGTGATGATCGAGACCGACCTCGGACAAGTTCCAGTGGTGGACAAGAAAAAAATCGTCGGCATCGTCACGCGGACAGATTTGTTCAAACAATCTGCCGCCGTTCGCGCGCCGCAGGCGAAAAATCTGACCGCGTCGCTCGAAAAAAATCTCTCGCCCTCGCTCTTGAAACTTTTGCGCGCGGCAAGCGAGACCGCACGCGAGTTAGGATTCAGTCTGTACATAGTCGGCGGATTCGTGCGTGATTTGTTGTTGAATCAGCCGAACCTCGATCTGGATTTGGTCGTGGAAGGGGACGCGATTGCGCTCGCGCAAAATCTGCAAAAAAAATTGGGGGGACGTGTGCACGCGCACGCGCGGTTTGGAACCGCGAATTGGGTAGAATTGGAAAAACTGACGTCTCAACTGCGGGGCGCCGCGCACTTGATCAACCACCTCGATTTCGCGACGGCGCGGCGCGAATTTTACGCGCATCCGTCCGCGTTGCCGGAAGTCGAGCGCAGTTCGATCAAGCAAGATTTGCTTCGCCGCGATTTCACGATCAACACGCTCGCGCTGGCTCTCGATCCCGATCGCTTTGGGCAATTGCTCGATCTCTTTGGCGGGGAGGCAGACTTACAGCGCGGCTTGATTCGCGTCTTGCACAATCTGTCGTTCATCGAAGACCCCACGCGCATTTTGCGCGCGGTCCGTTTTGAATCGCGCTTGAATTTCAAAATCGAAGAGCGCACCGCGCAATTGATCGGCGACGCGCTCGAAATGCTCCCGCGTGTGAGCGGCGAACGCGTCCGCGCGGAACTCGCTCTGATCTTTGAAGAGCGCGACCCGGCAAAAGCGATGTTGCGTTTGAATGAGCTCGGCGTTTTGAAAGCGATCCATCCCGCGCTCGCGTTCTCGGATTGGCACGCCGCGCGATTTCGCGCGATCAACCAGCCCAAACCGGCTTTTTATTGGGGAGTGTGGATGTTTGAACTGCGCCCCGCGCAGATCCAAGAAGTAGCACACCACTTGATGTTGTCGAACGAAATTCGCGATACGATCTTGCAAGCGATTGGATTGCTCTCACATCGCGACGCGTTGAGCGCGCAAAAAGTTACGCCGAGTGTCTTGGTCAGGATTCTTGATCCAATTTCCGAGGACGCGCGCGAGATATTTTCGATCGCGCTGGATGAACCGCACGTGCGCGTCAATCTCGCGCGTTATCACGACGAATGGCGATTGATCGCGGCGGAGTTGAACTGCGACGATTTGAAACAGATGGGAATTCCGCCTAGCCCGCGCTATCGCGAAATTCTGACGCGTCTGCGCGACGCGCGCTTGGATGGACGCGTATCGTCGCGCGCGGAAGAAGAAGACTATGTGCAACAAATTAGCGCGGAGTGGAACCGTTCGATCGCGCGTTAGTTTTTTGGCGCGGTGGAGGATCTATGCCCGGAAAATTTTTATTAGCATCCCAAAATAATCAAACCTTGC
>JACQEA010000345.1 GCA_016200825.1 Chloroflexota bacterium
ATCTTGTTGATCTCGGAAGATTTGGACGAAGTGCTCGCGCTTTCGGATCGCGTGGCGGTGATGTACGAAGGCGAAATCGTCGGCGAGACGCGCGCGGAAAACGCGGACATCGAAAAAATTGGATTGTGGATGGCGGGCACGCGGTGACGGGATGAGTGAAACGCTCGCGCCGCCGAAACCAAAACTGGAATTCATCGTTGCGCCGGAGTTGGAACCGCCGTATCACGTGTTCATTCACAACGACGACATCACGCCGATGGATTTTGTCGTGCGCGTGTTGCAATCGGTTTTCGAATTGTTGCTCGAGCGCGCGGAAGCGGTGATGCTCACCGCGCATTATTCCGGCGTCGCGTTGGTCGGCACGTATCCGCGCGAAGACGCGCAGCGCCGCGTGGAAAACGCGCATCAACTGGCGCGGCTGGAAAATTATCCGCTGAAATTTACGTTGGAACCAGCCGAGTAAAAAAATCCCAATGACTCAAACTATTTCGCAAAATAAAACGCGCCGCGCGATTTTTCCTTTCACTGTTCGACTTGAGCCGCGTCTGGAAACGCCGCGCTGGTTGCCGTACGCAACGTCGATCGGTTCTTTCGTCGGCGCGCTGTTGATCGGCGGAATTATTCTCGCATTGGTCGGCGGCGATCCGCTCAACGCGTACGCGCACATTTTTCTCGCGGCGTTCGGCAACGCCGGCGTTGTGTCGGATACGCTCGTCAAAGCGTCGCCGCTGATTCTCACGGGCCTTGCCTGTTTGATCGCGTTCCGCGCGCGCTTGTGGAATATCGGCGCGGAGGGTCAATTTTATTTAGGCGCGTTCGGCGCGACGCTGATCGTGCAACAAGTATTGGGCAAAGATACGTCGCCGTGGATTTTTATTCCGACGATGATCGGCGCGGGCATTGCGATGGGCGCGCTATGCGGATTTTTGCCCGGTTATTTGAAAGCAAAATTTGGCGTCAACGAAATTATCACGACGCTGATGTTGAATTACATCGCGTTTTTTTGGAACGCGTATTTCATTTATGGATCGTGGAGTGATCGCGGTTTTCAACTCACGCCGACGTTTCCGCAAAACGCGTGGCTGCCGCGCCTGGCAGATTACGCGTTGCAAATTCCCGCGTTCGCCGGATTGACGATTCATTTAGGATTATTATTTGGATTGCTCGCGACTATTGGCGTGTGGTACATTTTAGCGCGCACGCGGTGGGGTTACGAAATTCGTTTGATCGGCGACAATCCAAACGCGGCGCGCTATGCTGGGATTAATATCGTGCGCAACACGATCGCGGTGATGATGTTGTCCGGCGCGCTGGCGGGACTCGCGGGAATGGCGGAGGTGACCGGCGTGGTGCATCGGTTGCAAGATCGCATTTCGCCGGGCTATGGTTTTACCGCGATCATTGTCGCGTGGCTCGCGAAATTAAATCCGTGGGCGATCATTCCGGTCGCGATTTTATTTGGCGGCTTGTTGATTGGCAGTCGCGAAATTCAACCGTCCGGTCTCGCGCGCATGTTGCAAGGAATTATTTTGTTCATGCTGATCTCGAGCGAAATTTTGAATCGCTATCGAATCCGAGTGGAAAGGATAAAGTAACAGGTCACAAGCCACAGGTCACAGGTAATATTGTCTGCGACTTGCAACCTGAGACTTGACCCATGACTTTTCTTACCAACATTCTTACGGCTGGCATCGCGAACGGCACCGCGCTTTTATTCGCGACCCTCGGCGAATTGTTTGCGGAACGCGCCGGAGTTTTGAATCTCGGTGTTGAAGGGATGATGTTGCTCGGCGCGGTGATGGGCTATAGCGCCGCGTATTCAACCGGCAATGTCTGGCTGGGAATTTTAATCGGTGTGATCGCGGGCGGCGTCTTGAGTTTGTTGCACGCGTACGTCACGATCGCGTTGCGCGCGGATCAAGTGGTGAGCGGATTGTCGCTGACATTTCTCGGCATCGGATTGAGTTTAGTGTTGGGCGAAGGGCTCGCGCAAGTGAAGGGCGTGCCGACCGTGCCGGTGTTTAGCCTGCCACTGCTCGCGCAAATTCCATTTCTCGGCGCGATTCTTTTTGAAAACAAAAGCGCGCTCGTGTATCTGGGATATTTTTTGATTCCGCTCGCGTGGTATTTTATTTATCGCACGCGCCCCGGCTTGCATTTGCGCGCGATCGGTGAATATCCCGCCGCCGCGGATTCGTTGGGCATCAATGTATTTCGGTTGCGCTACTTCTATGTTCTCGTCGGCGGAATGTTGGCTGGTCTCGCGGGCGCGTCGCTTTCGCTTTCGATCACACCGGGTTGGTTCAGCGAATTCACCACGTCGGGATTCGGTTGGATCGCGATTGGTTTGGTGATTTTCGCGCAATGGGATCCGCTGCGCGCGGCGGTCGGCGCGTATTTGTTCGGCTCGTTGCGAAGATTTATTTTGGATATGCAGGGACCGCCAACGATTTTATTTTTTCCGAATCCGTTTTTCCAAGATCGCAATTTGCAATTCTTTTTGGAAATGTTGCCGTACGCGTTGACCGTGATCGTGTTGGTGATTGGATCGCGCGCGGCGTTGCGGCGGCGGCTCGGCGCACCGGCGGCGTTGGGAATTCCGTACGTGCGCGGCGAGCGCGGCGTGTAATTCAAAATCTCACCACAAAGTCACAAAGAACGCGAAGAAAAAAATTGTAGAGAGTAATGCAAAAATCGAACCGCCAAGAACGCAGGGAAAAAACTTGCGTAAAGTGAAATGTAAAATCTCACCACAAAGTCACAAAGAACACAAAGAAAAATTTACGTAGAGAGTAATGCAAATACTGAACCGCCAAGAACGCAAGGAAAAAAATTTTTCGCTACGTCATTGCGAGGAGCGTCCCGAGCACATTCGCTGCGCTCAGTGTAAACTCCGCGAGGGATCAGCGACGAAGCAATCCCCAAGCAACAAGGAGATTGCTTCCCCTTCACTTCGTTCAGGGTCGCAATGACGTTCATCATTGTTATCTCGCCGGTCTAATTTTTTTTAGGAGAATTCATTGACCCTTCAACGGACTCAACCCCGCGCGCTCTATCGCAATCGTGATTTCATGTTGCTGTGGAGCGGGCAAGTTATTTCCGGATTAGGCAGCGCGATCTCCGGAATTGTTTTTCCGCTTTTAATTCTCGCGCTGACCAATTCACCCGCCGCGGCCGGCATCGCGAGCGCGCTCGGATCACTGCCGTACATTTTTCTTTCGCTTCCAGCCGGTGCGCTGATTGATCGCTGGGATCGCAAGCGCGTCATGATTTTATGCGACACGGGTCGCGCGTTGGGAATGGCAAGCATCGCGGTCGCGTTATTTTTCAACGCGCTGACGATTTGGCAAATCTATATCGTGGCGTTGATCGAAGGGACGCTGTTCGTTTTTTTCAACATTGCCGAAACCGCCGCGATTCCGCGCGTGGTGGAGAAATCGCAATTGCCGCAAGCGACTGCGCAAAATCACGCCGCGTTCGCGACGACGGGCATTATCGGTCCGGGGTTGGGCACCGCGATCTATCAGAATTTTGGGCGCGCGATTCCGTTTGTGCTCGATGCCGTTTCTTATTTCGTATCGGTGATTTCGCTTTTTTTTATTCAGACGCGTTTTCAAACTGAACGCGCCGCCGGCGCGCGCAACCTGCGCGCGGAAATTCGCGAGGGTCTCCAATGGTTGTGGGATCAACCGCTCGTGCGTTTTATGGCGGTGCTGACCGGCGGATTGAATTTTGTGAACGCGGCAAGCGGATTGTGTTTGATCGTGCTCGCGAAAAATTTGCGCGCGAGCGACGGCGAGATCGGCTTGATCTTTAGCATCGGCGCGATTGGCGGGATCATCGGCTCGTTGATTGGCGGACAGATTCAAAAACGTTTTCGCTTTGGGCAAGTGATCATCGCGGTGGTTTGGCTGCAAGCGTTGGTCTTTCCGCTGTATTTGTTTGCGCCGAATATTTTTTGGTTGGGCGCGTCAATCGCGCTGATTTATTTTGGCGCGCCCGTTTACAACGTCGTGCAATTTAGTTATCGTCTCGCGCTGATCCCGGACCAATTGCAAGGCAGAGTGAATAGCGCGTTTCGATTGCTCGCGTTTGGATTTCAACCGATTGGCGCGGCGTTGTCCGGCATCTTGATCGAACAATTTGGAATTGTGCCTGCCGTATTATTCTACTCGGTCTGGATGTTAGGAATGTCCCTGCTCGCGACGTTGAACGCGAACGTGCGTCACGCGCAACCGATTGAACAAACCGCCGCGTAAAAATATTTCTGCGGAAAAAATTATTCACGAAAAATCCGCGCGGCGCGAAACTTGGCGTCTAACAAGATGAGGATAACTGTCACGCTGAGCAGATTCGCTACGCTCACTGTAAACTCCGCGAAGCGTCTTGTGGTTTCATAAGCAAGCTAGATGCTCATTGGAAAAACAAGATTCTTCGCTGCGCTCAGAATGACGCCAACCACCGTTTTCATTTTGACAGATGTTCTTGGATCATTTCGTGTCTTTCGTGTATTTCGTGGATGATTTAATTCAACAAATGCCACAATTTTTCGATGATTATTTTCTCCCCGCCACATTCGACGACGCGCTGGAACTGCTCGCGCGTTATGCCGGCAACGCGCGCGTGATCGCGGGCGGCACAGACCTCTTACTCGATTTTCAAAATGAACACATCGCCGGCGCGCCGCCGCATTATGCCGCGCTGATTGATGTGACGCGCATCGCGGGCGCAAACGAAATTCGCGGCAATGACAATTGGATCGTGATCGGTTGCGGCGTCACGCATTCGCAAATCGTCGCGTCCGCGTTGATTCAAACGCGCGCAACCGCGCTGGCGGAAGCGTGCGCGGTGATCGGCGGACCGCAAGTGCGCAATGTCGCGACGTTGATCGGAAATGTTGCGCACGCGTTACCCGCGGCGGATGGAACGCTCGCGTTGATGGCGTTGGATGCGGAGGCACAAGTCAAAAGTCAAAAGTTAAAAGGCAAAAGCGACAAGTGGATACCGCTTGCCTCTTTATTCAAAGGCCCCGGCGAATGCGCGATCGACGCGACGCGCGAAATAATTTGCGCGCTGCGTTTTCATCCGACCGGCGCGCGAGAAGCATCGGCGTTTGCGCGCGTGATGCGCCCGCAGGGCATCGCGTTGCCGATTATGGGAATGGCTTGCAAATTAAAAGTTAAAAGGCAAAAGTCAAAAGCAGAAATACAAGATGTGGCGATTTGCGCGGGACCGGTCGCGCCGGTGCCAATGCGCGCGAGAGAGACGGAAGAATTTTTGCGCGGAAAAATATTTTCGGAGGAGACGCTCACGCGCGCGACGGAAATTTTGTTGCGCGAAGCCGCGCCGCGCACCAGCGCGCATCGCGCGACGAAAGAATATCGCGTCGAGTTGTTACCAATGTTGTTGCGTGAGACGTTGACGCGCGCAATTGAAAGAGCGCGGCTCGGGGATATCACAGTAGACCTTCGCAATAATGGTTATCCACGAAACACACGAAAAATCACGAATCAAAAAAAGTAAATTCTTGAAATTTTCACAACGCACAGGGCAAATGGATGGGATTACTGGGCGCAACGAAAACCAACAGTGAAATAACTGTAATCCGGCAAGTAAACGTTGCGATAAGTCGTGCGCATTTTGTACTGAAAGTCATTCCATACACCCCCACGCGCAACGCGATATGTTCCAGAAGACGGACCTTTAGGATTTCGCGTCGGCGGATTGATAAAATAATATTTGTTGTCGTACCAATCCGCAACCCATTCCCAGACATTCCCCGCCATATCCTGCGCGCCGTATGGACTGGCCCCAGTTGGGAAAATCCCAACCTCTGTTGTATCATCGCGCCCACTTTCAATCGAATTCAATCGGTTCTTCTCAAAACTATTTCCCCATGGATAGATTCGCCCGTCTGTTCCGCGCGCGGCTTTTTCCCATTCCGCTTCGGTTGGCAATCGTTTGCCCAGCCACTTGCAATATGTGTCGGCGTCATTCCACGAAACGTAAATCACCGGATAGTTGTCGAAGGATGGGTTGCCATAGTAAGAACTGCGAGTGTACGATTTCGATTCACTTGGACGCGCGCAACTGCGCGCATCAACACATTTTTTGTAGAGCGCGTTCGTCACTTCAAACTTGTCCATCATAAATGCGTCGAGATAAACCAAGTGTTGCGGCTTTTCATCGCTTGCTCCTTGCGTATCATTCAAACCGCTCCCCATTAGAAATTCGCCTTCAGGGATAGAAACCATTTCAGCGCTTTTATTGACACCGCTTAGAAAACCAATCGCGAACACGGCTAACGCCAAGAACACCGCGCATCCACCAACTCCAGCAAGCAAGAATGGAAATCGCGATGAAGTTTGTTTGGACGCGCGCGGCGGAACAATTGGTGTCACCGGTTTCGGAGTCCTCGATTGAACTGGCATGGGCGGTGGCGGTGGGACAACAATCGGTTGCGCTGGCTTTGTCACGCGCGGCGGGACGTAACGAGTAACATCTTCAGGCAGAGGGGTTTTCACTTCACTGCGTACGGTTAACGCGCTTGCCAATTCAGCCGCGCGCGCAAATCTCTGCGCGGGTTGTTTCGCCATCGCTTTGGAAATAGTTTGTTCCACTCTTTCCGATACGCGCGGATTGATGGATCGCAAGCGTGGCGGCGTTTCATAAATCACTTTGTGCAAAATCGCGGGCGTTGTTTCTCCGGTGAACGGCACGCGCCCGCTCACCATTTCATACGCGACGACGCCGAGTGAATAGATGTCGGTGCGAGAATCTATATTTTTGTCGCCGAGCGCTTGCTCTGGACTCATATACGCGGGCGTGCCAATTGCCGCGCCGGTGCTGGTGAAACTCGATCCCTCGATCGCTTTGGCAATTCCGAAATCGGTGAGCGTGGCAAAATCATTTTCACCCACGATGATATTGCTTGGCTTAATATCGCGGTGGATGAAACCGCGCGCGTGCGCGTAATCGAGCGCGCTCGCAATCTGCTCCAAGATTTTTGCCGCGCGCTCTAACGACAACACGCGATCGCGCTGAATTATTTGTTGCAGGGTTTCGCCTTCCAACATTTCCATCACGATAAAATGATAACCCTGCGCTTCGCCCACGTCGTGAATGACGACGATGTTCGGATGTTTCAAGCGCGCGGCGTTTTGCGCTTCACGCTTGAAGCGTTCGACAAAGTTGGGATCGTGCGCAAAGTACGGCGGCAGAACTTTGATCGCGACTTCGCGCGTGAGGGCGGGCTGAATGGCTTTGTACACAATCGCCATTCCGCCGCGCCCGAGTTCTGCGATGATTTTGTAGGGACCGAGGAATTTGCCGATGAGAGAATCTAGCATTCTAATCTTTCTTGACCCTGGGCCAATACGCTTGAACAGGTTGAATTACGGAATCAGTCGGGGCCCCAAGAAAAGTATAATTCGCCACTATCCGGACCGATTTGTTGAATTTTTCCATCAGCGCGTTGCCATACGGTGCTAACCTTTAAGATGTAGATTGTTCCATTGCTGTCCAACGTATAACATAGGCTCTTTGCAGGTGGGAGTTTGATGGTTATGTTCCGTGTTAATAACATGCATCGACTTCCTCCCCCACGAATATCAGCGAAATAATATTCCTCTGAGGTGAGTCCCCCGACAGACCCCCAGCTAAAAGATGGAATTTCAAACTTCGCGAAATGAAATTCATTATTAGACAGTCGCTTTCCAGATTGATTTTCTAGTGTGATTTTGGGTGCGCTATATTTGAATCCTGAATCTGATTTTAGATCAAAAGCAAATGCTCCAGATCCGAGTACTATGTATGCTTCGGTAAGAATGAATGTAGTTCCAGGGTCTCTGAATCCAGATAGGTCCGTTGCTCCAGGTGCCGCAGTTGTCGGTGAAGATGCCCTAGTGGTAGTACGAGTCTGTGTAATTGTCCCCCTCTGTGTGGGGGAGGCAGTGAAAGTCCGAATAGGAAGTGTCACCGAAGATAGAGTTGCGGTCGCAGTGGTGGTCGCCGTTGTGATTGGCACCAAAGTTGCTTCCTGTGTGATTTGGCTTTCTGATATTGCTGCCACTTTGCCTGCAGCATTATTCTCAGTCAACAACCGCGCTGTGCCGATTCCGCCAACAAACAAAATAACTATGCCTATCATCACAACAATCCCACCCGCCCACACCGCGCGTGATGGACGTCGCGTTGGTGTGATTGGTGCGCGCAAAGATTCTGGTGACGCCAACTCTTCGCGGCTTTCAGTCCTCGGCTCAACGAACTCAGTTGGCGATTCAATTTGTTCCGCAATTTGCGCGGGCGCGGAAAATTCTACGCGGCGCTCTCGCTCTTCATCTTGCGCGCGCGTTAATGTTTCCAAAAAATCATCAATGCTGTCGTAACGCTCAGCGCGTTCTTTCGCGAGCGCGGACAAAATAATTTCATCAAGCCACGGCGGAATCGCAGCGTTATGCGCGCTCGGCGGCAAAGGCACGGCGGTTTTGATCAAATGAATATTCGTCGCGGCGGCGGCAGGAATTTTGCGGCGATCAAAATTCAAATAGTCGTGACCCGCGAGCATTTGATACAACGCCGCGCCCAGCGAGTACACGTCAATGCGCGGATCATCGCGCACGCCATCCACTTGCTCCGGCGGCATATACTGCACCGTGCCGGCAATAAAACTGTGCGGGGTCATTGTCCACGCAAATGCTTTCAACAATTCCGAAATGTGC
>JACQEA010000346.1 GCA_016200825.1 Chloroflexota bacterium
CTAAACATCCTTCTCTTTATTTCAAAAAAGTTGGCAAGTTCTGGTCAGCACGTGTGGGATTGGATCATCGCGCGCTGGCGATCGAAGATGGCGAGGATTTCATCTGGGTTTGGATTGGCGCGCACGATGAATACGACCGAATGATCAAGTAACAACAGATTTACTCTCACTGAACAATCGGACAACGTTAAATGAAACTATCTTCCCTCAACGACTACCAACGCGAATCGCGCAAGACGTGGAATTTGATTCACACTGACCACCCCATCGTCTATCCCACGCTTGGCTTGGCGAATGAAGCGGGCGAGGTGGCGGGCAAAGTCAAAAAGATTTTCCGCGACAAGGGCGGCGTGATCAGCGACGAAGACCGCGACGCGCTTAAGCAAGAATTGGGCGATGTGCTGTGGTATTTCGCGCAAATTTGCACGGAGTTGAATCTGACGCTCGAAGAAGTCGCGGAAGCGAATTTGGAAAAATTATTTTCGCGGCTCGAACGCGGGCAGATTCGTGGAAGCGGAGACAAGCGCTAAATGGGACACTGATCAACACAGATGGACACTGATAAAATAAAAAAATGATCTGTGTTAATCAGTGTTCATCTGTGTCCAATAAATTGTTACCCAAGATGAAACTAGAAACTTTTTCCAAATCGTGGCGCGACCGCCGCGAAAAAATTTCCAACGCAACCGCGAACATCCGCCGCGCGTTTGTGATTGTGTGGCACGCGCATCCGCCGACCGCGCTCGCGATGGCGGTGTGTTCGCTCATCGGCGCGCTGTTGCCCGCAAGTCAAGCGTGGGTCGGCAAACTCATTGTGGATGCAGTTGTGAACGCGATCAACACGCGCATTGGCGCGGAAGCGGGCTTGCAAAATATTCTGCCGCTCTTGACGATCGAATTTGTTTTGGTGGTCATTCAAGCCGCGAACAATCAAGCGCGCACGCTCGCCGAGCACGTCTTGCATTCGCGCATCAATCTCGAAATCAACACGCGCATCATTCGCAAGGCGCTCGAACTCGATCTGACGCATTTCGAGAACGCGGAATATTACGACAAATTGCAAAACGCGCGGCGCGAAGCAGATTGGCGCAGTTTGCAAATTGTCAACGGCGGATTTTATCTCGCGCAAAGCATCATCACGCTCATTTCATTCGGCGCGTTGCTCGTTCGATTTTCGCCGTGGCTCGCGCTGATTCTCTTTGCCGCGACATTGCCCGCATTCATCGCGCAGACGCGTTTGAGCGAATTAAGTTTTCGTGTGTTGTCGTGGCGCGCGCCCGAATCGCGCAAACTAAATTATCTCGAACACTTGTTGACGAATGACGACGCGGTCAAAGAAGTAAAACTTTTTTCGCTCGGCGACGCAAAAGCGCAGCATTGCATCGTTTGGCTGGGGCTTGCTCGCGACGCTGTCGTATTACGGCGCGTACGCGTGGATTGTGTGGAACGCGGTCGGCGGCGCGATCACGCTCGGCGATATGACGCTCTATCTTGGAATTTTTCGCAGCAGTCAATCCACGTTCGAAGCAATTTTTTACGGCATCGGCGAATTGTACGAGAACGGATTGTTTATGAGCAATCTGTTCGCGTTCCTCGCGCTCGCGCCGCAAATGATCACCGCGATCAAACCGCGCGCGGTGCCGCAGAAATTTCGACGCGGCATCGAGTTCCGCGATGTTTCGTTTCGCTACATCGGGCGCGAAGAATGGGCGTTGCGCGATGTGAATCTCACAATACGCGCGGGCGAAAAAATCGCGCTCGTCGGTCCGAACGGCGCGGGCAAAACGACGCTCATCAAATTACTCACGCGTCTCTACGATCCGACCGCTGGAAATGTTTTGGTGGACGGCATTGATTTGCGCGAATTTGATTTGAACGAATGGCGCGCGCGCGTCGGCGTGATCTTTCAAGATTTCATGCGCTATCATTTGCCCGCGTTTGAAAACATCGGCTTTGGGCAAGTGGAAATGCTCGATGATCGCGCGCGCATCGAGAACGCCTCGAAAAAAAGCGGCGCGCATGCGCTGATCGAAAAAATGCCTGAAGGTTATGAATCGATGCTGGGGCGTTGGTTTTCGCAAGGGCGCGAACTATCGGGCGGCGAGTGGCAAAAAATCGCGTTGGCGCGCGCGTTCATGCGCGATTGCGAAGTGCTCGTGCTTGATGAACCCAC
>JACQEA010000314.1 GCA_016200825.1 Chloroflexota bacterium
AGAAGTAATTATTTCGCGCGGGCAATTGGTTGAAATCGGCGGCGGGTTTCGCGTGCCGGATGTGCTGAAACAATCCGGCGCGAAATTGGTGGAGGTCGGAACGACGAATCGCACGCGCATCAACGACTATGCGCGCGCGGTGACTGAAAAAACCGCGCTGCTCTTGCGCGTGCATCGCTCGAATTTTCGCATCGTCGGATTCACAGAAGATGCGACGCTGGAAGAATTAGTCGCGCTGGGACGCGCGCGCGGCTTGATCGTCGCGGATGATCTTGGATCAGGCGCGTTGCTCGATACGCGCGCGTATGGGCTGGCGTACGAACCGATGCCGCAAGAAAGTTTGCGCGCGGGCGCGTCACTCGTTTCAATCAGCGGCGACAAATTACTTGGCGGACCGCAGGCGGGAATTATTTTAGGAAACAAAGATGCGGTCGAGCAATTGAAAAAACATCCGTTGACGCGCGCCTTGCGCGTGGATAAGGTGACGCTCGCGGGATTGCAGGCGACGCTGTTGCATTATTTGAAGAATGAAGCCGAGAAAAAAGTCCCGGTGTGGATGATGATCGCGGCGAGCCGGGAACAGATCGAACCGCGCGCGCAGAATTGGGCGGAACGCTTGCGCGCGAAAAATATCGCGGCGGAAGTGATCGACGCGCAATCCACGGTTGGCGGCGGTTCGTTGCCCGGCGAAACTCTGCCCACGCGCGCGCTCGCGCTCACCATCACCGCGCCGAATGAATTCGCGGCGCGGTTGCGGCAGAATTTTCCGCCGATTATCGCGCGCATCGAAGCGAATCAATTGATATTCGATCCGCGCACGGTTATTGCAAGCGAAGAGGAGAAACTATTAAGCGGGATTGAACAGTGCGCCAAGTTTTCGTAAAAATCTTGGGAGTGGCTAATCGCGCAGAGATCAAATTCTTGCGAATGAATCAAGTACTCCTGTCATGCTGAGCGAAGCGAAGCATCTCGTTGACTCGTTTGATTTCAAAATGCACAACGAGATTCTTCGCTCCCTTCGGTCGCTCAGAATGACATTGTAATTTTTCTTTTCTGAACGAATAATCATCTCTTCGATGTTAGCCACTCCCTCAATACATCGCGTCTGGATGTTTTAGCGTATACTATTTCAAACCGATTATTGACAGCGGCAGGCGTTCGCACATATAATCCGCCCAATTTCGCGTGGGTCTTCCTCACTGCTATTTTCTTCTCCGACGATCCACAAGGAGGTGGTTCCGAAAAAAAAGATTCTCCCCCTTGACGTTCTCGTTAAGCGCGCGAAAATCAATCTTTATTTTTCTATTCGCGCGCGCATCGCTCTCGGACTTGGCGGAGGTCTTGCATTGATTCAACGGTTTTTAGCGGTTGCCCATTTTCAGGAGGAGAAGAGCAAATGCGTAAAATATTTTTCGTTATCTTCGCGCTCGCGGTGATTGTCAGCGCGTGCGCGCCGGCGCCAACCGCAACTCCCGTTCCCCCCACCGCGGCGCCGACTCAAGTTGCCGCGCCCGTACCGCCGCCCCAACCCACAAAATTTGTGCCCCCGCGCGGCGGCGAGTATCGCATCGCAAATACCGGCGATGCGCCCACCTTGCATCCATTCAAGAGCACCGATACCGCATCGAACGCATACATCAGCAGAATGTTTACCGGCGCGGTGTGGCGCTATAATCCCGAAACGCTCGATCCCGAACCATGGATGATGAGTTGGAAAGTCAGTGATGATTTTAAAACCGTTACCTTCACGTTGAACGATATCAAGTGGAGCGACGGCAAACCGGTCACCGCGTTTGATTTCCAATGGACGTTCGATCAAGCGATGAAGGAGGAAAACAAGTGGCCCTATCGCGCGGATCCGGCACGAAACATTGTTTCCTACAAAGCGCTGGACGCAAAAACATTGCAGGTCTCGATCAAAGACGGCAAGCCCTTGCCGGTTCTCTTGAACAAAGTGGATGTCCTGAACACACCGTTGCCGCAACACATCTGGGAAAAGTATGATTGG
>JACQEA010000315.1 GCA_016200825.1 Chloroflexota bacterium
TCTTTCATCCACGCGCGAATTTTTTCGATCAGTGCAGTTTCGTTGATGCGAGCGAAATCGGATGTATCCACTTCGATGATTTCGCTTACGAGCGCAAGAATCTCCGAACGACCTGTTTCACTCATCGCGCCAAGTTCATCCTGCGCAAGTTGATCTGTATGTCCCGGATGCCGCGTGCCGGAACTTACGCGATCATTATACCGCGCTTGTAAAATTGCCAGCGGCGCGTAACATTGAATTTGGAGCGCCGCGAAATTATGTTGGACTTGAAGCGCGCGCAAAGTTTCTGAACAAAATCGCGCGTCAAAATTACTTTCGACAATCACGGACTGCCGCGCGGCGATGAGCGCCTCCACAAAATAAAACAACAACGCGTAACTCGCCCCACCCATTTTGCGCGACCACGCGCGGTCGCTCCAGCCGAGTGAATCAAACAACGCTTCTTTGATGTCGTCTTTCGTGACAAGTGGCAACGTGAGCGCGGGCGCGATTTTCCGCGCGAGTGTTGTTTTGCCCGCGCCCGGTGGACCCGACACGATGATCAAATAAATTTCCGCTCGACTCAATTCTACCAAAGGTTCGCTATTTCCTCAACGCGCGCCCAGATTCTTTTTCTACTTTTTCAAACACAATTTGCATTCGCGGCTTGTCCGCCGATGCGGATTCGCGTTCGTCAAACTCTGTGCAGAACACCAACGGCTCGAAACAAAATCGCCGCGCCCGCGCGCAAATCTCATCCCGCGCAAAGAGTTGCCAATCGAACTTATCTGTCAGCCCATTACCGTAATTCAATTCAACGGTCAAGCGATTGCCGCGCATGAATTTTTTTTCGATGATCCGCGCGCCCTTCCTTTCAAATTGCCGCGTGCCTTGATGTGTTTCAAAAAAGCCGCGATTGTAAATGTCGAGAATCAGTCTTCCGCGCGGATTCAGTTTGCAGCTGATTTGCTCAAGCACATTCGCGTTCGTCTCCTGATCGAAATATCCAAAACTTTGCCACATGCAAATCGCGGCATCGAAACGGTTGGACAATTTCTCCAACTCGCGCATATCGAGCTCAACGAACTTTGTGCGCGAGTCCATTGCGTGCGCTTTTTTCAACGCGCGCGGATTCACATCAATCCCCGTTACGCGATAATCGCGCGCGCTTAACTCACGCGCATGCCGTCCTTCTCCGCAACCCAGATCGAGGATGGTCGCGTAAGGCGGATTCGGTAAACGCCGCTGAATGAATTCAATTTCATTTTTATTTTGAATCGGCTCGATCGTTTCAAGAAAAATCTCAAACCAGGTGGAGGAGTACCGGTTATTCACCCTGACAAAATCCTTCCACAACTCGGACACAAAACAATTTCTTCAGCCTGCTTCGCGCGCGCGATCAATCCGCGCGGGACTTCTACGCCGCACGCGTCACACGCGCCCGCGCGAATCGCCGCCAGCGCGTGACCGGGATTGCTTTTCTGCAAGCGATCGTAGATCGCGCGCGTTGGCGCGATAATAGATTCGCGCAAGCTGATTTGCTCCTGCGTTAATCCGCGGATGCGTTCCTCAACTTCGCCGCGCTCTTTGGTTATCGCGTCGAGTTGGCGCGCGCGTGCTGATTCCATTTCTTCAACGCGCTGAGTTATGCGCTCAACTTCTTTACGCGCTGAATCCGTGGCTTCCATTTGTTTTAGCAATTGATCGTCCAAATCGCCGCGCATTCGTTTGTGCATCGCATGATCTTGCAAGAATCCATCCAACTCTTTCGGATTCGTCATCTGCCCGCTATACAAGCGACTTTCCAACTCTTTGATTTTATAATCCAGTGACGACGCTTTTGATTCCTGTTCTCGCAACGCGCCACGATGTTCATCGAACAATTTCTGTTGGCGCGCCAAATCGGCGCGTATAGAATCAAGCGCGGGATCATTCGCCAGTAATTCGACAATTTCTTTCAAGCGACCACTATTCGTCGCGATTTGTTGATCTACAATTTGCAGTTGACGAAGGTTAGAAATCTGATTCATCGCAAGAATTCAATTGATTCAATCACTACTGATAGTGCGAGTTAAGTTTCAGATGCACAAACTATAGTATCAAGTTTTGTTCTGGTAAAACAATCTCACATTTTAAATATTGCCTGGCAAAACCTCTTGACATGGACACTATCTTGTGGGATAATCCAACCACTTTGTGGTGATTTGTGGGGTAAAGTGGGGTACAGGTGTTCTATAGAACGCTAGTTCTGATAACCAAGTGGGGAATTTTTACAAATCATGTTTCTCGGTAGTCATACTCACTCCATTGATGAAAAGGGTCGTCTGACGCTTCCAGCCAAATGGCGCCAAGAATTGGTTGGGGGAGTCACGATCACGCGCGGCCTCGATGACTGTCTCTTTATTTTTCCAAAAGAAAAATTTGGTGATATCGCGCAAGAGATCGATGGGCAACCTCTTCAAGTCTCTGATGCGCGCAATTGGGCGCGATACATTTCGGGTTTGGCAGACGAATCTGAAATTGACAAGCAAGGTCGAATCCTACTTCCGCAGAATCTACGAAATTTCGCGAAATTAAATGGCGAAGTTGTTGTCGTTGGTGTGGTGAGTCGGATCGAAGTTTGGAATCCGGAAAAGCATAGCGCGATTAACCAAACGGTCGAATCGGACGCGAACGCACTTGCCGAAAGGCTAGGGCAGGCAATGCAACGCGGCAAGAATGATAAATAGTTGGATGAGCAACCGCACGTACCCATTCTCGTTCAACAAGTCATAGAATATCTTGCTCCCCGCGCAGGAAAAAAATATGTGGACGCAACCATTGGCGCGGGTGGGCATGCGGAAAAGATTTTGCGCGCGTCTGATCCCGACGGACGTTTGCTTGGACTGGATGCCGATCCATTCGCGCTGGAAATTGCAACGGGACGATTAAGCGAATTCGGAGCGCGAGTCGTTCTGCAAAATTCGAACTTTGAAAATTTGGAACGCGTCGCCTCTGCGCAGGGCTTTGTTCCGGTTGATGGTATTGTATTCGATCTGGGTTTGTCGTCAATGCAGTTGAGAGACGCCGCACGTGGTTTTTCGTTTGCGCACGAAGGTTCATTAGACATGCGTTTTAATCCGGCGACCGACACAACGGCTGCAGATTTGGTGAATCATTTGCGCGAACGAGAACTCGCCGATTTGATTTACGAGTACGGAGAGGAGCGCGCGTCGCGGCGAATTGCGCGAGCAATTGTCGCGGCAAGACCAATTCGAACTGCCGTGCAACTCGCGCACGTGATCGAACGCGCGGTTGGGCGGCATGGCCGAATTCATCCCGCCACGCGCACGTTTCAAGCGTTGCGCATCGAAGTAAATCGTGAATTAGATGTTTTGCAAAAAACACTTGAGCAAATTCCAGATTTGCTTGCGCCCAACGGTCGCGTGGTCGTGATTAGTTTTCATTCGCTGGAAGACCGCATCGTCAAGAATTTTTTGCGGAACGAAAAATCATTGCGCGTGTTGACCAAACATCCGATCCGTCCCACAAATGAAGAGACGCTTGCCAACCCGCGTAGTCGCAGCGCGAAATTGCGCGCGGCAGAACGAGTTGATGAATGAACATCGCAAAACCAGTTCGCTCAATCAAGCAATTTCGTTTACCGGTCATCGCGATTTTGTCGCTGACGTTGATTGGCGGATTATACTCCGTGATCAATATGCAAATCGCGTTCACCGGGCAACGCATTCTGGATTTGGATGAACGCCTTCAGCGCTTGAATCGCGTGAATAAACAATTGGAGTTGGAAATTTCGCGCGAATCGGCATTCGATAGGATCGAGCCGCGCGCGCACACATTGGGTTTGCGTCCGACTACGACTGCGCAGACAACTTATTTGGTCGTGAAAAATTATCCGGTGACGATTAATCCATCCGTGTCGGCGCAGACAACCGCGAGCCCGCGCGCGACCGGCTTTATCGCGATCATGGAAGATTTACTGTCGCGCTTGGGATTGGCACCCGGAACTGCGACCGCCGAAGCCGGAGCGATTCGCTAATGAAGGCGAGGCAAAAAGTTTTTGCTTTCGCGTATTTGTAAAACAAAAATGACCGCCCACGTTTTGCCTCATTCTCAATTTCGAATGCGTTTTATTTTTCCCCTGATCCTCGCGATTGGACTGGCATTGGGCGCGCGATTATTTTATTGGCAAATTTTACAATGGGATTTACTAAGTGCGCGCGCGTTGACGCAACAACTGAATGAAGAACCCATTCA
>JACQEA010000008.1 GCA_016200825.1 Chloroflexota bacterium
GGGCATCTCCTTTTCAGCACGCGCCATGACAGAGTTCATCACTTGCGCGAGGGTTACATGATCCAAGCGTTGCGCGGCCGCGCGCTCGGCTTTCTTGAAATAGCCATCCAGCACCGCCTGCATATTTCGTCCGATGTCACAACGCGAATTAGCTGGGTGGCGTGGCATCGCGAACAAGGGATCCGTTTCAAGCGAATGATAGATATCTCGCAAGCTGATCGTTTCGGGCTTGCGGTTGAGATACCACCCGCCGCACGCGCCCGATTGCGATGTCACGATCTGTGATTCGCGCAGCCTACCTAGAATTCGCCGAATCACGACCGGATTCGTATTTACGCTTGACGCGATCATCTCCGACGTGATCGAATCGTTTTCATTTTTCCGCATCGCTAAAAAGACGAGCGTATGGACAGCGACGGCAAAACGACTGCTGGTATGCATGATGGCGCTCTATTAACTGTAACTATTATAGTTACAAATAGAATTTTGTCAAGTCGGTCATGTTTCCGTCAGCGTTAATTCGCGTTGAGGACAAAATTGTAGAGCGCAATTTTGCGATTCGCAGAATCTTGCCACGTGATTACAAGTTTTGAATCGAAAATGCCGTCGGCACTGTTTTGTTTTTCTTCCGGGAAATATAACTGCGTCGTCAAGATCGCTTGGTTCGGCGCTTTGGACTTTGACGTGAAGGTGCCGCGTGCGCCCGGGATACAACCCGGGCAAAATTGTTTCGAGCGCGTAGCGTCCGCTGGCGTCCGTAAATTGATGACCGCGCAACGTGTAACCCGCGTTATCGTATTCGCCTTTATCATTCGCTTGCCAAAAATCGAGCCACGCGCGCGCGATGGGTTTGCAATCGCGCGCGAGAACATAGCCTGTCACCGTCACTTGAGTTCCGGTCATGCCCGGCGCAATCAGCGACGCGAGTTCCGGCGTGTTGGCTTTGTAATATGGTCCTTCCGTTTGTGCCGGCGTGATGTTATTATTGCAATTCGTTGGCGGCGCGACCACTTGCGCGGCAACAGTCGGTTGAGACGCGCGCGCGGTTGATTGCGCGGGCAGCGGTGTGGTTGAACTGGTGCATGCGGCAAGCGCGAAAAAAATAGTTATCATGCCTGTGACAATCCCCAAAGATTGCGCGGAAGAAAAATTTTTTTTCATTTCATTTATTCCCTTTTCAACGACGTTCTTTTCTTCTCTGTGCCCTCTGTGACCCCTGTGGTTGAATCGTTCGGCAAATTGCTAAACGCGATTTTGCCGTTCTCCATCAAGACGCGATGCGTGAATAATCGTTCGTCCACATGCACATGGCTGATCAGAAAAATTTGATCGAACGCGCGCGCGATTTCACCTTCGGTCAATAAATAAATCAGCGCCTCGGCGCGTTCACTGTCGAACGAGCCGAGCGGTTCATCGAGAAAAATAAATGACGGCGCGGCGCCGCGCTCTTGCGGCAACGTGGCGAGCGCGAACGCCAGCCGCAACGCGAGCGAAAACTGATCGCGCGTGCCGCCGCTGAAAATATTTTTTTCTTTGAAACCGCCGCCGCGTTCGTCCCACACTTGAATTTTGTACGTCTCGTCATCCAACCGCGCGTCATAGTACCGATCGCGCGTAATTTGCGGCAAAATCCGCCGCAGATAATCCATCGTCGCGGGCAAAACTTTTTGCATGATGCGCCGCCGCGCGAGTTGCGTCATCTCCGCGCCGCGCTCGCGCACTTGCAATTGCCGCGCGGTTTGCGCGTACGTCGCGCGACATTCGTCGCGGTTCAACGCTTCGCCGCTCAAGCCCAATTCGCGTTCCAAGTTCGCGTGTTGATCTTCTAATGATCGCACGCGTCCGACCAACTCGCGATGTTGACCGCGCAATTCCGCTTCATCGCCCAAATCCATCGCGCGCAATTTTTCTGCCAACGAATTCAATTCGTCTGCCGCGATTGTTGCAGAGAGTGGGCGACCGGCGGCTGGCAATCGTTCTTGAATTTGCGCGATCAACTCAGCAGTGTTGCGTTCGCGTGTGGCGCGCTCGCCTTCTTTGCGGCCTAATTCATTTTCGATCTCGCGCGCGGCTTGTAACGCGGCTTCGCCGCCAAGCGAATCATATTCCGCGCGCAGGGCTTTGCCGAACGCGGTGTAATCGTCGAGCGTGAGCGCAGGATTCCACGCGAGCGCGTCGGCTTTCACTGCGCGCGCGTTTTCGTACATTTGCCGCGCGCGCGCGGACTGTGAGGCGAGTTGTTCTTCGCGCCGCGAAATTTCTTCTTGCAAACGCGCGGCGTCGCGCGCGCGACGATTGATTTGTTCGGCTTGCGCTTCGTTTTGAAAAACCGCGCGCTGAATCGTCGCGACGTCGGCGCGAACGTCCAGTGTTCGCGCGATTTTTTCTACGCGCGGCTCCCAGCGCGCGCGAATTTCTTTTGCCTTGGCGGCTTTGCGCGCGTTGATATTTTTTTCACGCTCCACATTTGCGGGATCCGCGATTTGGCTTTGGCGCGCCAACTCTCCTAGCACCGCGCGCGCGTTCACCAATCGTTCTCGTAGCGCGTCGTGTTCGCCGCGTAATTCGGCGGACGTTTTATTTTTCATTTCGCGCGCGATGAGAACGCGGCGCGCCTGCGCGACCTCGCTTGTTTCTGGAATTCCCGCGCCTAATTGCGCGAGCCGCGCGCGCGCGTCTTGCAATCGCGCGCGTTGGCTTTCGTTGGATTCGCCGCGCGCGAGCGCGTGTCCTTCCGCGCGCCCCACCGCTTCCGACGCGCGCGCGAGATCGCGCCACAGCGTTGACGCGCGGAACGCGAGCAAGCCGAGCGTCGCCAGCGCGAGCGGCGCGAAGATGAGCGCAGAGATTCCAATTGCCGCGAGGATGAAAACAACTAACAGCGCGGCAAGTCCGTAAACTTGGAGGCGTAATTGGCGCGCGATTTTTTCGCGCGCAATCTTTTTTTCGGCGATGGCATCCTCGCCCGTTTCGTCGGCGGGCGCGCGCTGCGCGGCGATCCATTCTCCCAACGCCTCGCCGATTTCGTACTCGCGCAACTGATTTTCCAATTGCGCCAATTCTTTTTCGTCGCGCGCGACGCTCGCGCTTAGATCGTTCAACCGTGTTGCGTTCTGCGCGACCAATTGCGCGCGTTGCGCGTTTGTGTTTTCCGCCGCGCGAATTTGATCGAGGCGCGTGACGTGATGGAACAAATGGCGTAAATTATTTGCGCGCGTTTTGAGGTTGGGCGCGTCCATCGTCGCGCGATTGGCTTCCGCAAATTCGGCGCGCGCGTGTTCAAGTTCGCGCGTGATTTCTTCCGCGCGTTCGAGCGCGTCGCGCGCGTCTTTGACGTTACTCATTGCCTCGCGCAATTGATTCATTTGCTCGACGCGTTGTGTCGCCGCGTCGCGCTGTGCCGCCAGCGCGCGAATCTCGGCGTCCATTATTTCCAATGCGCGCAGTTCGTTCAGCGCGCTCTCGACCGCGCCGCGCAGATCAATCAACGTGAGTTGGCTTTCCACTTGGCGTAAATTTTCTTGATGTTGCGGTAATTCAAATTGGAGATCGGCGAGTTCGGCGCGGGTGAGCAAACGATCGAGCGATTGTTTTTCTTCGGCGCGGATTTTGAATTCAGTTTCCAAATCTACCAAGCGGTCGAGATTCAAAAGTTTGGCGAGCGACTCTTCGCGTTTGGGTCGGCTCAGCCCTTCTAACTTTTCCAATTTTTTTTGTTCGACAAAACACGTGTTGAGCAACGCTTCGCCGTCGAATCCTAATTCGTCAATCAAACGTTTATTCACCGGCGTGTTGCCGCGAATTTCTTCCGGCGCGCTGCCCGCGCGCGAAATATCCAGTTGCCACTGATTCGCTTTATCGCGAATGATGGTGCGCGTGATTTTAAAAGTGCGAGTCCCGCTGGCGATTTCTAATTCGACGCGCGCTTTTTCTTTTTCGTACGCGATCAGCGCGTCGAGATTGCGCGCGCTGCCTTCGGTCGCGAGCGCGGCGCCAAACAGCCCAAAGAAAACCGCTTCAAACAGCGTGGACTTGCCCGCTTCATTTTTGCCTTGCACCAAAATGCGCGCGTGCGCGGGAAAATGCAATTCGATTTCTTGGAGTTGTTTAAAGTTGTTGACGTAGAGGCGTTTCAAATGAATCATGGTTTGGAGATTTGAGCTTGGAAGAATGTCGTTTTTGAAAAAAGGACGGCGTGGATGCCGTCCTATCGCGTTATCGTACGCTCAATTCATTTTTCAATCTCTCTTGCAGCCAGGCTCGCATCAACTGTTGATAAGGCAGACCTTTTCGCTTGGCGAGTTTCTTGATTGCGTCAAGATCATTTGCGGGTAAAGCCAACTGTTCGCGCTTGCGGCGCGGCAATCTCAATTTCAACTGCAGGCAACGCGTCAATAAAGTCGGCGGCAGGATGTGTTGCCCAGTATTTTCTTTCAGCGTCTTCTGTTCTGAATGTTGGGGTTTTGATTTTCATTTCGTTCATCCCATTCAAAATCTGCGATGGTCAAAGGCAATCCGCTTCCTCGCGTCGCTATGGTTTCGATGAACTCGGCAAAAGTATAACATCTTTCGCGATGACGAGCAAAGTAAGATCATCGCAGTTCATAAATCTCTCCAAACTTTTTTTGCAAATACCGCACGTACGGTTTCACGTCAATAAATCCGCCGACAACTTTATCCATCGTCTCGCGCGGCGTGAACTTGCGCCCGTGCCGATGTATTGCTCATGGATTCCTCAACGTTTCCTCGTGTCCGCCAACTGTCCTCAGAATCAGATCGTTGCCCTCCCGCTGATATGTCAGACGATGTTTCAAATCGACGCGCGCTTCATAAATACCAGTTGAACCTTCAATGGGATGCGATTGTAAACTGGGATGTCGGAAATCCGTTTCCAACAGGCGCAGCGCTTTGTCTACTTTCTTTTGAATATTCGTTGGCAAATCAGCGTACGCGCGCACAAACCGCTCGGTGAGAATCAGCGACATGATTGTTAGTGTAACTGAGAGGCGCGTTGATGCAAGAATTTGATTGCATCATCCGCGCTCTTGAATTTGTGAACGCGCCCTGATCGCAAATCCTCTTCGGCTTCGCGCTCGGCTTCCTGCCACGCATCTGTCCAAAACCATTCTTGACCTTTCCGAATCAACCGCTTGGGACGAAGGACGATGGCTTCGCCTTCCACTTCGGCAGTGACGAAATCGCCTTCCTTTAGTCCCAGTTTGCGGCGAATGGCAGCAGGCAAGGTCAACTGGAATCCTTTGCCAAGTTGTAATAGCCCCATAGTCACGCTCCTTTCGCGGAAATCATATCACACATTACGCACTACGCAACACGCATCACTTCACTTGATCCCATAAATCTCTCCAAACTTTTTTTGCAAATACCGCACGTACGGTTTCACGTCAATAAATCCGCCGACGACTTTATCCATCGTCTCACGCGGCGTAAATTTGCGCCCGTGTTTGTGGAGGCGGTCGCGCAGCCATTCGCGCAGATTCATGAATTCGCCGCGCGCAAAGCGTTCAGACAAATCGGGAATGTCCGCTAAAACTTTTTCCCAAATTTGCGCGGAAATAATATTGCCGAGCGAGTACGTGGAGAAATAACCGATCGAACCCGCCGACCAATGAATATCTTGCAGGACACCTTGCGCGTCGTTCGGTACGTCAATGCCCAGATAAGCTTTCATGCGCGCGTTCCACGCGTCGGGCAAATCTTTGAGGCGCAACTCGCCGCGCATTATTTCTTGCTCCAATTCAAATCGCAAAATAATGTGCAGATTGTACGTCGCCTCGTCTGCTTCGACGCGGATGAGCGAGGGCTGAACTTTGTTGATCGCGCGATAAAATGTTTCCGCGTCCACGCGTTTGAATTGATCGGGAAACGCGGTTTGGAGTTTGGGATAAAAAAATTTCCAAAACGCGCGACTGCGTCCCACTAAATTTTCCCACATGCGCGATTGCGATTCGTGCAACGCGAGCGATGTGCCGCGGCACAGCGGCGTGCGTTCGAGCGCGGGGCTTACGCCATTTTCATACAAACCATGTCCGCATTCGTGCATCGAGCCAAACAGCGACGGCGAAATAAAATCTGCATAATAACGCGTCGTGATGCGAATATCGTTTGTCCCCGCGCTCGATGCAAACGGATGCACCGTTGGATCGAGCCGCCACGCATCCGGATCAAAACCAAATCGCGTAATGATGCTCAGCGCAAATTCGCGCTGTTGCTCAATCGGAAAATTTCCGTGCAAGCACGCGTCGCTGACCGCGTCACTTTTTTTGCCGATGGCGGCAATCAGTGGGACGAGATCTTGTTTGAGCGCGTCAAAGATCGCGGTGACCTCGCGCGTTTTCATATCGCGTTCGTAATCGTCGAGCAAAATATCGTACACGTTCTCGCTCTCGTCAAAACATTCGACGTATTTGTGTTTGAGCGCGACATTTTTTTCCAGATGCGGCAGAAAAAGTCCATAGTTCGATTCTTGCCGCGCCGCGACCCAGGCTTGCCGCGCGAGCGCGGCCGTGCGCGTCATGTCCGCGCGCAATTCCGCGGGCACGCGCGCTTCTTTTTCATAATCGCGCCGCGTGACGCGAATCAGACTCGCGTCATCCGAATCGTACGGCAGACTTGCTTCGTACCCGCTCAAATCGTCCAACAGTTTCGCGATTTCGGGCGAGATGAATTTTTCGTGGATCACTTTGCCCAGTGACGCGAGATGTTCGGCGCGCACGGCGGCGCCTTTCATCGGCATCATCGTTTGTTGATCCCACGATAACACCCACGCGATTTTGGTGAGGTCGTGAATTTCGGCGAGGTGGTTTTTTAGTTCAATGAATTTGGAATCCATTGATTCTCCGTTGAAACATATTTTAACCGCCAAGAGGCAAGACACCTTGTCATTCTGAGGAGCGAAGCGACGAAGAATCTCGCGAGGCAATGTGAAATTCAAAGTATCTCGCGAGATGCTTCGCGGAGTTTATAGTGAGCGAAGCGAATCTACTCAGCATGACAGAAAACCCTTTGTGTCCCAATCGTTTCGCTCGGCATTCTTGGCGGTCAGATTTTTCAAACCGGCATCGCCGGGTCAAACAAACGCTGATGTTCTTGCAGAGCGAAACGATCCGTCATCCCGGCGATATAATCGCACACGACGCGCGCGCGATCGCTTTTTTCGATGCGCGCGCGGACGGATTGAGGCAACAGTTCGGGTCGTTGCAAATACGCGCTGAACAAATCCTCCAACACGCGTTCGGCTTTGGCTGCCATGCGCATCACGCGATAATGCCGATAAAAATTTTCGTACAAAAATGATTTCAAGACGTGATTTTTTTTATCGAGTGCCTCCGAAAAAGTAACAATCGGCTTGCCCACCGCACGCAATGCGGCAACCGAATCAATTTTGAGTTCGCGCAAACGCGCGTCGGTGGCGTGAATAAAATCGGTGACTTCGATATCCACGAGCCAACGAATCAAGCGATGACGCGTCATATCGTCAAATTGATGAATCGGATTTCCCGATTCGGCGCACCAATCCCGCCACAATTCTAATTGATTCAAATCGCGCGGTTCCAAAATGCCCGCGCGCAAACCATCATCCAAATCCGCGGCGCTGTACGCAGTTTCATCCGCCGCGCTCGCGAGTTGCGCTTCTAACGTCGCGGCTTCATTCGGATTGTATTCGGCGGGATTTACGGTGTCATATTCGGTTTCATGTTTCGCGATGCCTTCGCGCACTTCGTACGTGAGATTCAACCCCGCGTGCGCGGGAAAGCGTTCTTCCAATTCTTCGACGATGCGGAGCGATTGCACTTGATGATTGAATCCGCCATACGCTTGCATCAATTGATTCATTTTTTGTTCGCCCGAATGACCAAAGGG
>JACQEA010000339.1 GCA_016200825.1 Chloroflexota bacterium
AAAATGTATTTGCAACGCGATGGCTTTCGCGTCAGCACCGCGGCGGATGGTGAAGCCGCGCTCGCAACCTTTGACGCATCCGATCCTGAACTCGTACTGCTCGATTTGATGTTGCCGAAAATTGACGGGCTAGAAGTTTTTCGGCGCATCCGCGCGAAACATGCGACGCCGATCATTATGCTCACCGCGAAAGGCGAAGAGTTGGATCGCGTGCTCGGACTCGAACTGGGCGCGGATGATTATATCGTAAAACCGTTCAGCCCGCGCGAAGTGGTGGCGCGCGTGAAAACAGTTTTGCGCCGCGCCGCCGCGCCCGCGCCGAACGATGCGGCGGCGAAAGCGATCGCGATTGGCGACGTGCGCATTGACCCGCGCACGCGCGAAGTGAGCGCGCGCGGCGCGTTAGTCGAATTAACCGGCAAAGAATTCGATTTGCTTTATTTTCTCGCGCAACATCCGGGCCAAGTGTTTACGCGCGCGCAACTGCTGGATCAAGTGTGGGGTTATGAATTCTTTGGCGACGCGAGCACGGTTACGGTTCACGTCCGCCGCGTCCGCGAAAAAATCGAAGCGAATCCCGCGGATCCAAAATGTGTTCTGACAATTTGGGGAGTCGGGTACAAATTTGAGAAAGAGTAATCGTCATTGCGAGCACATTCGCTTCGCTCAGTGTAAACTCCGGGAAGCAATCCCCAAGTTGAAAGGAGATTGCTTCGTCGCTTCGCTCCTCGCAAAGACGTTTCAAGTAAAATGATTTTTCTTTTCCTCTGGTTTCTCGCTCCGCTCATCGCGCTCGCGCTTACGGTCACGTTGCTGGGCGCGCAAATTCAAGACCTCGCGCTCCTCGCGCAAATTCTCATCGCGTCGGAAATTCTTTCGCTCGCGCTTGGTCTTGCGGCGTATCAATTGTTCCAGCGTTTGAAACTTGCGAACATTCACGTCAAGATCGCGTTGACTTACGCGCTCGGTTTGGGAATGATGTTGTTGAACATTTTGTTCGTTTCGATTCCGATGTTCCTCTCGAAACAAGACAGCGCGCTTTTGATCATTCTGATTATTTTCGCCGCGCTCGTCGCGTTGGGATTCAGTCAAGTGATGGCGCGCTCGATTACGCGCGGGTTAGCGCAACTCGCGCAAGCCGCGGAAAAAATCGCGGGAGGCGATCTTTCGTTCCGCGCGCGTGTACAAACCGGCGACGAAGTCGAAAAAGTCGCGGCGGCGTTCAATCGCATGATCGAACAATTAGCCGAGATGCAGAAACGCGAAAAAGAATTGGAACACGCGCGCCGCGCGCTCGTCGCGGCAGTCTCGCACGATTTACGCACGCCGCTCACTGCTCTGCGCGCGATGATCGAAGCGATCAACGACGGCGTGGTGACGGATGAATCCCAAATCAAACAGTACTTGCAAAACGCGCAAAACGAAATTCAAAATTTTTCGCGGCTGGTGGACGATTTGTTTGAGTTGACGCAGTTGGATGTGAGCGGCGCGCGCTTCGCGAAAGAATCTTCGTCGCTCCGCGATTTAATTTCCGATACATTGGAAAGTATGCAAGCGCACGCGCGTGCCAAAGACATTGCGTTGAGCGGCGAGGTCGCGCCCAACATTGATCCGGTGCCGATGAACGCGTTCAAAATTCAACGCGTGCTTTCCAATCTTTTGCAAAACGCGATTCGGCACACGCCGCGCGGCGGCGCGGTGCGCGTGCGCGCGGATTTGGTGGAAGATGGACGCGCGGTGCGCGTCGAGGTCGCGGATACTGGCGAAGGAATCGCGGCGGAGGATTTGCCGCGCGTCTTCGAACCGTTTTATCGCGGCGATAAAGCGCGCACGCGCGATGAATCATCGGGCGCGGGCTTGGGGCTCGCGATTGCGCGCGGATTTGTGGACGCGCACGGCGGAGAAATTAAAGTCGAGAGTCGTATCGGAGAAGGCAGTAAATTTTTTTTCACGTTGCCGCGAAACTAAAGTGGAACAAGAAAATCTGTCCACGAAACACACGAAAAAACACGAAAGGGTCGTAAGAATTTTCGTTTGCTTGCGAGTTTTTCGTGATCGCCTTTTCTTAATTCCCATAAAATCTTATTACGGTGACAGTCACGTCACTTTTTTTCCGCCAACGTTTTGCCAATTACTCCCCCACCCGCGAGCGCGGCCGCGAAATTTCCAAGAAACGCGGTCGTCAACATGGTCGCGCGTTCTGCCGCATTCGGCGCGCCCACACGCCAACCCAACGCGTCCATTGTCAAATTCACAATCAGAAACGCGAGCCCGCCCGCGAGTGCACACCTCAACAATAATTTACGCGCGACGATTCGATCACCGGTACCAATTCCCAACGCGAATCCTCCCACGCCCACGATAATCGCGGCGGCAGGAACGAATAGTAACGTAAAAACATTGTGAATCGG
>JACQEA010000340.1 GCA_016200825.1 Chloroflexota bacterium
ACAAGCCGATATTGCGCCAACTCTCGCGGTGGTACTTGCACGAGCATTCCCGCGCACAGTCAAGGTCGTCCGCTGTTTGAATTTCTCGATCTGTCCGCAACTCTGCGCGCACAACGCGCGGTGGATGCCGCGCAAGAAATTTCAGATCGGTACGTACCGATTGCAAAATTTTTAGGCGCGGCAGATTTCGATCACAAAAAACTTGCGGAAGCCAAAGCCGCGTTAGCGAGTGGAAATTCGGACGCGGCGGTGAATGCCGCGCTTGCCGACATCACAAACACGAATTCGCAATTTGCCGCGGCGCGTGAAGCGCGCTTGAATGCGGAACGCGTCGGTCGTTTGCTGTTCGCGATTTTAATTTTAATTCCTTTTGCCGCGTACCTCTGGTATTATCGGCGCGAAAAATGGGAGTGGCGCGCGCCGGTGATCGGTTTGATCGCGTATAACCTCGTTTACAATGCGTTGTACTTTGGGCGCGGCTATACGTACTCGCTTTCTGTTTTCAACGTCGAATCGAATATCGAGCCGTTCTTTCAAGCGCGCACGATCGACGCGATGATCGCGCTGTTGATCGCGATTGTCGTCGTTGGCGTGCTGAGTCGCCGCGCGGATGTTTATCGCGCCGCGTTGAATTCGATCAATACCGCGTTTCTGATTTTCGCGGCGCTGGTCGTGCAGATTGATTTCTTTTATCTCCTCTGGAATGTTTCGTTTGCGTGGTACATTCCCGATCTCGCGCTCGGTTTCAAATATTATCTCGATGTGTTGCAGACGAGCGCGTTCTGGCCTTTGCTGTACGTGCCCTTGCTCGCGATTCTGCCGTTCATCGCGCTCGGCGCGCGGTGGGTCGCCGCCAAAGTGAAAATCGGAAAATAATTTTTCAATTTGCTCCATTCATCAACCTGTGCTATAATGCGCCAACTTTGAAAACGCATGTAGGTAGAGGGAGACGAATGGCGCTCAAAAAGGCGGACAAAACCGCCATCATGACCAAGTTTCACACGCACGCTCAAGATACCGGATCGCCGGAAGTCCAAATCGCCCTGTTGACTACGCGGATCAATCAACTCGTAGATCACTTGAAAGGTCACAAACAAGATAATCATTCTCGCCGCGGTTTGCTAAAAATGGTTGGCGAACGCCGACGGCACCTGACCTATCTGAGCAAAAAAGATGCGACCCGGTACAAAGAAATTGTGGAAAAACTCGGGTTGCGAAAATAACTAGGGCGTGTATGCAAAAAAGTTTATTGCCGCCGGTCTTTTCAAAAAAAATCCGGCTGACAAGCTCTAGAATCCTGCAAAAAGTTTTTGCATACACGTCTTAGTAAACGAGTAGATGCGGAGCGCAAGCAACCCCATCTACTCGTTTTTGTATAAACGACCGAAAGGCGATTAACGCCTTCACTCAAAAGTTGGAGGAGCAGGAATTGGAGATATGAACAACCAAAATAAATTCTCGATTCCGTTCGGCGATTCCGAACTCACGATTGCCACCGGCAAACTCGCGGGGCAAGCGAACGGCTCGGTCACCGTTCAACACGGCGATACGATCATTCTCGCGACCGCAACCGCCGCGAACGAACCGCGCGCGGGTGTAGATTTTTTTCCGCTCACCGTAGATTTTGAAGAACGATTGTATGCGGCGGGAAAAATTCCCGGCGGATTTTTCAAACGCGAAGGCAGACCCGGTGAACAAGGAATTCTCTTGTGCCGCTTGACCGATCGCCCTTTGCGTCCCCTTTTCCCCAAAGGTTTTCGTAATGACGTTCAAGTCGTCATCACCGCGCTCTCCGCGGATCAAGAACACTATCTCGATATTCTTTCGATTATCGGCGCGTCCGCCGCGCTGACGATTAGCGACATTCCGTTTAACGGACCCGTCGGCGCGGTGCGCGTGGGTTTGGTGGACGGAAAATTTATTTTCAATCCCACTTCAACCGAAATGGAAAAGTCCGCGCTCGATTTGCGGCTCGCCGGCACGATGAACGCGATCATTATGGTCGAAGCGGGCGCGAATCAAGTCACGGAAGAAATAATGCTCGATGCTTTGCGCGAAGGACACGCGGAATTGAAAAAAGCAATCGGCTTGCAAGAGCAAATGCGCGCCGAGCTGGGCAAGCCCAAACGCGAATTTCCGATGCGCGTCTTGAGCGACGAACTGAAAAACGCGGTTAAAGAACAAGTCGGCAAACGCGTCACAGAAACGATCAAAGTCAGCGGCGCAAAATCGGAACGTAACGTCGCGCTCGACGAATTGAAAAAAGAAATCGTCACGGCATTTGCAGAGACGTATCCCGAAGCGGATATCGCGGAAGCGTTTGAAGGCGTCGTCAAAGCCGATTTACGCGCGATGGTTTTGAATGAAGGTCGGCGCGCGGATGGTCGCGATACGAAAACTGTTCGCCCCATTAGCGCCGAAGTCAGTTTGTTGCCGCGCGCGCACGGATCGGGATTATTTACGCGCGGCGAAACCCAAGTGTTGACAATTGCAACCCTCGGCATGCCGAGCGAATCGCAAACGATTGATTCACTTTCACCCGAAGACGAAAAACGTTATATGCACCATTACAATTTTCCGCCGTACTCGGTCGGTGAAACGCGACCGATGCGCGGACCCGGTCGGCGCGAAATTGGACACGGTGCGCTCGCAGAACGCGCGCTCGCCGAAGTCGTGCCCGATTCAACCGAATTTCCGTACACGATTCGTTTAGTTTCGGAAGTCTTGTCGTCAAATGGTTCAACCTCAATGGCGAGCGTGTGCGGTTCGACGCTTGCATTGATGGACGCGGGCGTACCCATTAAAGCGCCGGTGGCTGGCGTCGCGATGGGTTTGATCAGCGAAGGCGATCAATACGCGATCCTCACTGATATTTTGGGAATGGAAGATTTTCTCGGCGATATGGATTTCAAAGTGGCGGGCTCGGCAAAAGGCATCACCGCGTTGCAACTCGATTTGAAATTGCAAGGCGTGCCACCCGCGCTCTTGCAAGAAGCGTTGATGCAAGCGCGCACCGCGCGACTTTATATGCTTGACAAGATGCTTCAGGTCGTTTCCGAACCGCGCGCGGAAATTTCGCAATACGCGCCGCGGATTACCGTCACCAAGATTGACCCGGAAAAAATCGGCGCGCTGATTGGACCGGGCGGCAAGAACGTCCGCAAATTGCAAGAAGAGTTCGGCGTCAAAGTAGATATCGAAGAAGACGGTACCGTGTTCATCTCATCCGTCAATCGCGAAGGCACTCTGCTCGCGCTCGAACGCATTCGCGGCATGACCGAGCCGGTGAAACTCGGAACGATTTACACCGGCAAAGTTGTGCGGCTCGCAGATTTTGGCGTGTTTGTGGAACTCGCGCCGGGCGTGGATGGACTCGTCCATATTTCGCAACTCGCGGAAGAACCCGTGCGCGATATTCGCGACGTCGTCAATATGGGCGATGATTTGATGGTGATGGTCACCGGCATTGACGATCAAGGAAAAATTCGCTTATCGCGTCAAGCGGTGCTCGCGGGTTGGACATTGGAAGAAGCGCAAGAGCGCGATCGTGGCCCGCGCGGCGGCGGCGGTCCGCGGCGCGATGATCGCGGGCCGCGGCGCGGTAATGATCGCGGTGGACGCGGCGGTGGTTTTCGATCGCGCCGATAGAAAAAGAAAAACGCGCGCGGGTTTCACAGCCCACGCCGCGTTGTCGAAATGAAAACCCCTCTCTGCTCCATCGTCACGCGGCGAACAGAGCGGGGTTTACTCTAGCGACAAAAATTTCTCGATTCCTTTGGTTCAAATCAACAGGAAAAAACAATGTCGTTAAATCTAGAAGTAGTCACCATCGTTTTGTTGATCATTTATCTTGAAAGCGTTCTCTCCATAGACAACGCGGCTGTGCTCGGCGCGATGGTTTCGGGATTGCCGGAAAAACAAGTTATCCCCTGGCCGCGTCCACTCCAATTTCTCACGAACCCAATCCACCGTCTCTTCGGTGGTCAACGCAGTGCCGCGCTCAAAGTCGGCTTGTTGGGCGCATACTTTGGCCGCGGCTTGATGCTCCTCTTTGCGACATACATCATTCAGAATCCATGGTTACGCGTGTTGGGAGGGTTATATCTCGTCAAACTGGCATTCGAAAATCTTGGCGAACCAGAGTACGGCGAAGAAGAGCAAGTTGATTTTGAACGCGTGACGCGCAAAGGATTTTGGACAGTGGTGTTGAACGTTGAACTCGCCGATCTCGCATTTTCGCTCGATAACGTCGTCGCGGTCGTCGCGCTTTCAAACAATTTCTGGTTAGTAATGTTTGGTGTGGGAGTAGGAATTTTGGCGATGCGTTTCGCCGCTGGAATTTTTACCGTCCTGATCAAACGCGAACCCATTCTCAAGCCCGCCGCCTATGTTCTTGTTCTCAACATCGGCGTCGAATTGCTGTTGGAAGACTTGGCGGGAATTCACATCGCGACGGTCTATACATTTTCGATTTCGGTTGTCACGCTCCTGCTCGCGCTGGTTTATGCGCACGTGAAACCTTTGCGCGTAATTCGTCCGGTCTTTCTATGGCTCGGCGAAGGCATGGCAGACGTGAATGAAGTGGTGAATTGGTTATTTCGTCCGTTGGGCGCGTTGGTCAAAATAATTATCCGCGCCGCGCGCGCGCTCTGGCAAATGGTGCGCGTGTCGGGCAAACGAGAACCCGCGCGCGAATCACTTGCACCGACTAGCCCACATAAAAAAACACCGTAGAGACAAAAGCGTATGCGCGTCAACGTAAAATTCTTTGCCATCTTTCGCGAATTTACCGGGATCAAAACCGAATGGAAGGAAATCGCGGATGGCACGAGCATCGAAAAACTTTGGAACGATTACCGCGCCGCGCACGCGCGGCTGGGAAATTTGCGCGCGGCGTACGCGATCAATCAAAAACTCGCGCGCGCGGAAACGGTTTTGCGCGAGGGGGACGAGATTGGTTTTCTGCCGCCGGTGAGCGGTGGCGCGGCGAATAAACCACAGAGGACACAGAGAGCACAGAGAAAAAAAAGCAACGCCCACGAATCTGCACGAATCGCGCGAATAAAAAAAAGGGTTAGTGTAGATTCGCGAAATTCGCGGGCGAAAGAAGCACTAGTCACGCGCCAACCGCTCAATCTCGCCGCGTTGATCAAGCAAGTAGAATTTCCCGGCGCGGGCGCCATTGTCACTTTCTCCGGCGTTGTGCGCGATCACGCGCACGGAAAAACTGTTGATCATTTAGAGTACGAAGCGTATCCAGAAATGGCGGAAGCGACGATGCGCGAAATTATCGCGGAAATAAAATTGCGTTGGAGCGACGCGCGGGTTGTG
>JACQEA010000341.1 GCA_016200825.1 Chloroflexota bacterium
GCCGCGTTAATTCGCGGCACACGCAAACGCACTTTTCAAAAATTGAATGACGAGCTGGATAAAGTCGGCATGTCGTTTGGGATTGGCGCGGGACGCGAAACGATCAGCTTTAGCGGTAAATGTTTAACGGAAGATTTCGATCGCTGGCTCGATCTCGCGGCAGATGTTTTGTTGCATCCTACATTTCCGCGCGCGGAAGTCGAAAAATTGCGCCACGAAATCCTCGCCGATTTAAAAGAAGCTGAAGACGATACCGGACACGTCGCGCGCCGTGATTTTTTAGAATTGTGTTATCCGCACGGACATCCGTATTATCATTTCATTGACGGCACGCCCGCATCGGTCAAGCGGCTCGCCATTTCGCAGTTGCGCGAGTTTCACGCGCGATTTTTTCGCCCGGATCTCACGACGATTGTCATCGTTGGCGATCTGCGCGCGTCCGCGGCGATAGAAAAAATCGCGCGCGCGTTTGGCAAATGGCAAGCGCGCGGCGCGCCGCCGCCGTACAATATTCCCGATGCGCCGCGCTTGGTCAACATTTCTCGCCGCGACAAAACACTCGCGGGTAAAACGCAATCCGATTTATATATTGGCTATCCCGGCATTCGGCGCAATAATCCCGATTACTACGCGCTCGTTGTCGGCGATTTGATTTTCGGACGGATCGGATTGTCTGGTCGGCTTGGCGCTAAAGTGCGCGATGAAATGGGACTCGCGTATTACGTGTACTCCGGTGTAGAAGCGAATCTTGGCGCGGGACCGTGGACGATTCACGCGGGGATCAACCCCAAAAATATTCAACGCGCGATCGACGCGATTGTCGCGGAAACCAAACGATTGCGCGAAGAGCAAGTTACCCAAGATGAATTAAACGAAGCGAAAGACTTTATGATCGGCTCACTCGCGATTGGTTTAGAAACGAATGACGGCGTCGCGGGAACGCTCGCGAACATCGAACTGCATCAGCTGGGCTTGGATTATTTGCAACGCTATCCGCAGATCATTCGGAGCGTCAGCGCGGAACAAATTCGCGCGGCGACGCAAAAGTACGCGCAGATTGATAGTTACGCATTGGCGATTGCGGGTCCTGGATCAAGTTAGGAAAGGAATGCAAGATGGTTCAAAAGAAAAAAGACTCTAAAAAAACCAACGCGCTCACCAAACGCAAACCGGCGCGGAAGATTGCAACCACGCGCGACGTTGAACTGAAACATCAAGGCGCGGATTCCATTCAAGCAAATAACGTCACGCTCACGCAAGGCGGCGCGAACAGCATCAAAGCGAAAACGGTTACCATCAATCAAGGCGGCGTCAATGAAGTTCATGCGGACGAATTGAATGTGCGCCAAGGTGGAGTGGCGCGCGCAGAAGCGGGTGAAGTAAATATTACGCAAGGCGGCGCGTTGCTGGTTCAATCCGAAAAAACAACACTGAACGCGTCTGGTGCGCTCGCGATTCTAGGAACAAACATCGAGGTACAGTCCGGCGGCGCGCAATATATGCTCGCGCGCGAATCATTGCACGTGCAACAGGGCGGGGCGTTGGTGATGGCCGCGCCAAAAATCGAAATTGAAAATGGCGGCGCGGTGTTTTTGATCGCGCGGCATGTAAGCGGAAATGTGCGGACGCTGTTTGATCGGCGCGGCGCGATGATTTTTGGAATCGCGGCAGGCATCATGTTGGGATTGATCGCGCGGACGCGCCGGAAATAATTTAGTGCGTATGAGAGTATGTGAGTGAAGAATTCTACACACAGACTTTTACACTCACATACTCACACACATTTCAAAAGGAGTTTCTTGAGGATGGCGCACAATGTAACAATGATTCGCGGCGATGGCACAGGACCGGAACTGATGCAAGCCGCGCAACGCGTGTTGGAAGCAACGGGCGTGAAATTCAGTTGGGATGTTCAGGACGCGGGCATAGATGCAATGAAAAAATTCGGCGCGCCGCTGCCCGATTCGGTGTTGGCATCAATTCGCAAAACGCGCGTCGCCTACAAAGCGCCGATCACGACGCCGATCGGCAAAGGGTTTCGCAGTGTGAACGTCGCGATTCGCAAAGAGTTCGATCAGTACACCAATGTGCGACCCGCGAAATGGTATCCGGGTGTGCGTTCTAAATATCAGAATATTGATTTGATCATGCTGCGCGAGAATACGGAAGATTTGTAC
>JACQEA010000337.1 GCA_016200825.1 Chloroflexota bacterium
AGCGTTAACTGCATTACTTCGGCGCGATGCGCGTATCTGGTTTTTCTTTTTGCTTGCGCTCTTTAGTTTGATCTTGGCGTTAGGCGAATTTACTCCGCTCTATCAACTGCTCTATTTCGTTCCGATCTTCAATCGCTTTCGTGTCCCAGCGCGATTTCTTTTTCCATTTATTTTTTCGATGACGTTTCTCGCCGCCATTTGCTTTGATAAACTGATCAATCATCTGCGTGATTCAACAACGTCTAGCCGCGCGGCGGAATTTATCGCGGGAATATTTGCGATTTTATTTGTTGTCATGATTGGATTTGCTCCGCTAAATGTTGGGATGTGGATTCAAGTCTGGCAAATTTTGCCTGCGCTTTTTGCTTTCCTCGGTATAATCGCGATGATTCTCGCGCTGAAGCGCGTCGTACGTCGGCGCGAATTTGCGACGGTGATTATTGGATTGAGTTTGTTGGATCTGACCGCGTTTGCATTTCCATTTCTTACTACGGTTGACACGCTGATATCACCTTCTGAATTTATCCAAGCGCCGCTTTCTATCAGCGCGATGGATTCTACGACTTTTCTTTATCGGATGTATACAAATGTTTATAACACCAGTCTGCGACCGAATCACCAATTAATTTTCGACAAACAAAGCGCGCAGGCGTACACTCCATTGCCACTGCAACGCAATGATAATTATTTATTCCGATTGTCCCCGCAAATGTTGAACTTGCTGAATGTCCGTTATTATTTGTTGCCCAACGGAGAGGTGCCGCCCGAATTTTCCGAACCAACCGCGTCGGTTCTGCTCGATCCGTTGCGCGCGGAAATTGAAATTCGTTCGACCCCAACTGCGCGGGTTGAAATAATTTCCTATTCCGACAATACCGAAAATCTCGCGGATGGTTTTCTGGCGGGCGAGTTGGAAATGAAAACGGCGAATGAAAGCGTGATAACTTTTCCAATTCGATTAGGCATCGAGACTGCGGACTGGGCGTACGCGAGTAAAGCGGAGATCAAGCATCGCAAACTGCAGAATGTTTTGTCGTTTCCCGCATTTCTAATTTCAATCAACCGCTCCTTCGATGGTTTCAAATATGTTGCTCAATACACACTCCCGACTCAAACTAATATTATTTCTATTCACGCGCGAACATTTCTACCCGCTGGCAAATTGATTATCGAAAATATTTCGTTGATTGATCAAGAAGATAAAAGATCGTCGCTGGCGGCGTTAGCGCATCGAAATGATTTGGCGCTAGTATTCAAAAGCCACGCGGTCGCGGTGATGGAGAATCGAGACGTATTGCCGCGCGCGTTGGTTGTCCACTCAGCCCAAGTCGTGAGCGATGATCACGCGCTTGAAAACATGCGGAGTGCAGACTTTGATCCGCGCCAAACTGTTTTGCTCGCTCAAGAATCTGCCTTGGCATCCACGAATACAACGCCAAGTGATTTGACCGACAAAATTGAAATCGTAAAATATGAATCAGAAACTGTCGCGATCAATGTGACGGCTGACCGCGCGGGCTATTTGATTTTGGCAGATACATTTTATCCGGGTTGGGAGGCGTATGTGGATGGTCAACGTACGCCGATCTATCGCGCAGATTATATTTTTCGCGCAGTTCCGATTCGCACCGGATCTCATACTATAATTTTTGAATTTCATCCCGCGTCTTTTGTAATAGGCGCGTGGATCAGCGCGATTAGTCTGATCCTGAGTGGAGTTTTGGCGCGAATCGGTTTGAAAAAATCTTGGTTCACTGTTCCGAATGCAAAAGAAAATTCTTGACTATGACGCTTTATCTCACCGAATCGAACGTTGAAGAAATTTTGACGATGCCTGCCGCGATTCGCGCGATTGAAGACGCGTTGCGCGCTTTGAGCAACGGCGACGCGATCAATCGTCCGCGTCAGCGCGTGCGCGTACCGAATGGCGTATTGCAAGTGATGCCCGCAGGTTTTTCAACGCGCGGTTATGTTGGTTTCAAATATTACGCGTCGTTCAAATCCGCCACGCGATTTTGGTTTCATTTGCTCGATGCAACGTCCGGTGAATTGGTTTGCATTATGCAGGCAAATAAGTTAGGCCAAATGCGGACGGGCGCGGCGAGCGGTGTTGCAACGAAATACTTGGCGCGCGAAAACGCCAACGTGGTTGGATTGATCGGAACGGGATGGCAAGCCGCAAGCCAACTCGAAGCGATTTGCGCGGCGAGAGAAATTGAAATTGCGCGCGCGTACAGCCGCGACGCGGAACATCGGAAAAATTTTGCGCGCATGCTGAGCGCGCGCTTGAATGTAGATGTGCGCGGCGTAGACTCGGCGCGCGACGCGGTGCGCGACGCAGACATTTTGATCGCGGCGACTAATGCGCGCGAGCCGGTGCTGCGCGGCGAATGGATCAAACCCGGCGCGCATATCAACGCCATCGGCGCGAATCGAATAGATGCGCGCGAGTTGGACGATGACGCGGTGAACCGCTGCGCGTTTATTTGCGTAGATTCAATCGAGCAAGCCAAAATCGAAGCGCGCGATTTGGTCGAGCCGATAGAACGCGGGCGATTGAAATGGGAAGATGTAAAAGAGTTGAGCGATGTGGTCAGCGGAAAAATTGTTGGGCGCGCGCAGGCGGACGCGATCACGCTTTTCAAATCGCTCGGCATCGCGTTGGAGGACGTGGCGGTTGGCGCGTGGGTGTACGAACGCGCGCGCGAAATGAAAATCGGTGCGGAGATTTCGTTGTGAAATATTTTCGCGGCGATTGCGCGATAGAGACTTGCCGCATTTGCAAAAAATGGTAAAATAGAGTCAGAGATTTTTGGCGCAGATGAAAATAATTGTTTGCATCAAACAAGTTCCCTTCGTTGACCAACTCAAATTCGATTCGGCGGCGAAACGCTTGATTCGCGATGGCGTGCAATCCGAAATCAATCCGTTTGACAAACGCGCGATCACGCAAGCCGTGGAATTGAAAAAACAATTTGGCGTTGCCGCATCATCGCGGGACATGATTGATTCTGCGGGCGTCAGGATTACTCCACGCGATGATGCGGCAGAGGTCGTTGTGATTACCATGGGTCCGCCGCAAGCCAAAGACGCGTTGGTCGAAGCCTTGGCGTTGGGCGCAGATCGCGCGGTGCATCTTTTGGGCAAAGAATTCGCGGGCGCCGACACGTTAGCCACGGCGCGCGCGCTCGCGCTGACGTGTAAAAAAATCGGCTATGATCTTATTTTGTGCGGAAAATATTCGACCGATGCGGAAACCGCGCAAGTGCCGCCGATGCTC
>JACQEA010000338.1 GCA_016200825.1 Chloroflexota bacterium
AGCGCGAGATGGCGCGCGCGTTTGACCGCGAGCGCGAGGCGGCGTTGATGCCGTGAGCACGTGCCGATCTTGCGGCGCGGTTTGATCTTGCCGCGTTCGCTCAAATAGCGGCGCAACATGTCCGCGTCTTTGAAATCAATCATCTCGACTTTGGCTTTGCAAAACGGGCACACGCGCGGCATGCGGCGCGCGTTAAATCGTCCACGCGGTCGTTCGCCGCGCGCATCGCGGCTTTCGCCGCGTTCGGCGGGACTGGAGCGCATCTCATTGTTGCGTTCTTGATTTTCCATAGACTCGATTCAATCTCCTAACTCGGACAAGCCGGAACTCAATAAGGCAAATTGGGACGCGGATAAACGCGGAAAAATCAGATCAGAAATTTATTCGATCCGTTCTTTCCATGAAAATCCGCGTCCGAAAAATCTTTGCTTTTCGCTTCGCGCAAACATTTCACTCGTCAGGTACTAATTCGATTCCGTTGACGCGGGTGCCGCGTCGGTTTCGGTTGCAGTTTGAAGCGGAGCGGTATGTTCTCCGCTTTCCATTTCACCGCCGCGCCCGCGCCGATCCAACATGATTACTTCGTTCGCGACAATTTCGGTTCGATAATGTTTCTGGGCGTTCTCGGTTTCCCATGTCCGCGTTTCTAAACGACCTTCCACGTACACGAGCGAACCTTTCACTAAATGCTGACTGCAAATTTCGGCGAGGCGATCCCACGCGACCACGTTAAACCATTCCGTCTTTTCCGCGCGATCGCCTTCGGGCTTGATCCACGTTCGCGAAACCGCGACCGTGAATGAGGTGACCGGTTTTCCGTTTGGCGTGTAACGCATTTCCGGATCGCGTCCCAAATTTCCGATGATCTGTACTCTATTGAGTCCTCGCATAGTTCTCCTTCCTTGGAAAACAAATACCCAACGACCGAGCCAGCCTCGTCGCCGGTTCGGTTAGGGTTGATCGCTGCGCACGATCAAGTAGCGCAAAATGTCTTCGGTCAGTTGAAGGGATCGTTCAAGTTCGCGGACGGCGTTGGGCGGCAGATTCAACTGGAACACTTGATAAAATCCTTCGGTGAATTTCATCAATGGATACGCCAGCCGTTTCTTGCCCCAATCGTCGCGCTTGATAATCTCGCCGGTGTTGTCGGTGATGAATTTGGAAATTTTTTCATTCACCGCCGCGAGCGTTTGTTCGTCCACCGTTGGACGAACAATATAAACTAATTCGTAGGGCAATTAATGCTCCTTCCTCTGGGTTTGCTCCGCGCTGAACGCGGAACAGAAAGGTTCAATGGATCTTCGAACGCCGCGATTATAGCATATTATTTTAAATCCGCAAATTGCGCGGCGTTCCACTTGTTTTGCCGCGCGTCGCGGTGTATAATCGCCCCGTGACCCGCGAAATTTTTTCCGCGCAACTTTGCATTATGGACGGCGCGTGGCAAGAAGCGCCGGATAATCTCGCGATAATTGATCCCGGTTTCGGACGCGGCGCGCTCTATCTCGTTGCCGAAGTGTTGGGCGAGACCGAAGGGCGCGATGAGCTCGCGCGCGCGATGATCGAAACCGCGCGGCGCGCGTACGCCGCCAGCCGCGGCGCGATCACGCTCGCGCTGACCGAGGCGGTGCGCGCGGCGAACGACTTTTTTTTCAATCACAACGCCGCGCTCGCGCCCGACGCGCGCCGCATCGCCGGACTCACGGCGGCAATCGTGCGCGACGACGATTTATTTATCGCGCAAGCGGGTCCGGGACTAACGTCCATTTTGCGCGGCGCGCAAATCGCGCGCTATCCGCGCGATTCCATTTGGTTCGATCCAAATAACGACCTCACCGAATTTCCAACGCCCGGCGCGGTGCCAATCGGCAAACGGCGCGCGTACACGCCGGATACATTTCACGTCTCCCTGCAACCCGGCGATTCAATTCTCATCGCGACGCGTGCGCTCAAAACGCTTTTGACCGACGACGAATTGATTGACACGTTGGCGAATCGGCATCCGGATGACGTGATCGCCGCGCTCGAAGAAATTTCCGGCGCGTCCGATCTCGCGGTGATCGCGATTCGGTGTGGAGAAAATGATCTGAACGCGCCGCCTGCGCCGCCGCTCGATGCCGCGCACGTGGATGAATTAGAAATCCCGGCGCTGCCGCGCGCAGAAACTATTTCACCGGTAGAAATCGCGCCGCCGGGCGAAATTTCGCCCGCGCCAACACCGGAACCGGAATCGCCGCGCGTGAATGTGCGCGCGACCGCGTTGTCCGTCGCCGCGCACAGCGGCCAAACGCTCGCGCGAATTTTTGCGCGCGTGAATTGGAGCGCGCTCGCCGCGACCAGCGGTCGCGCGATTGATTCGCTCGGGCGCGCCAGCGCGCGCGTCATCGCGTTTGTGATTCGAACTTTTTTGCCCGGTGAAATAAAAACGGACGCGGCAAAATTGACAACCTCGACCACGCCCAACGCGCAATCGGGTTGGCGGATTGCCGCGCTCGGCTTTCCAATCGTTTTGATATTAATTGG
>JACQEA010000009.1 GCA_016200825.1 Chloroflexota bacterium
TATGGGTCAATCCATTCCGATTTTTTGGTTTGGATTGATTCTGATCATTTTGTTCGCGGTCACTTTGCAAAATCCACTCGCGGGTACCGATATTTTTCCACACGCCGCGCCTCTGCCGCTTTTTCCGGGCGGCGGAATTACAACGCTCGGCGATTACGGTCCGAAAGATCCACTGATTGATCGCATTTGGCATCTAGTGCTGCCCGTTTCCATGCTCGCGATTTTTCAACTCGCGCAACACGTTCGCTATTTGCGCGCCGGCATGCTCGACGTTCTGAAACTCGATTTCATTCGCACCGCGCACGCCAAAGGATTATCGCAACGCGCCATCATTTATGGACACGCGTTCAAGAACGCGGCGATTCCGCTCGTCACGATCATCGCGCTCGAAATTCCCGGTTTGTTCAACGGCGCGCTCTTTACCGAAACGATTTTTTCGTGGCCCGGGATGGGGCGCCAAGGATTCGGTACTAATCGTCGTCGTTATCGTTGAAATTTTTTTTTGCAAACGCGATAGAATCCTGTCCGAAAATTTTGCATCCACGTCCTAATAATGGCACACGCCGCGCTTGCAACTCCATCCGTTCCGCTCACATCCTTCGCACCGCGCCAAGAAACTTTATTGTCGCTGACGTGGCGCCATTTTCGCCGCCATCGCCTCGCGTTGATCGGCAGCGCGGTGATCGCGCTATTGCTCGTCGGTGTCATCTTTATTCCGATCGCGACGAATTACGATCCGGGCAAAACAAAAATTCTCGATAAATATCTTGCGCCTTCGTTCGAACATTGGATGGGCACGGACGGACTGGGCCGCGATTTATTTTTGCAAACGATGGAGGGCGGACGCGTCTCGCTCTTCATCGGATTTCTCGCGATGCTGTTGTCCATTGGGATTGGAACAAGCATCGGTGCGCTCGCAGGCTTTTATGGCAAGGCAGTAGATAATTTTTTGATGCGCCTCGCGGACATCGTGCAAATTTTGCCGACGCTGTTCGTCGCGATTTTGTTGACGCAACTTTTGCGCGCGGGTGTGATTCCGTTTCTCAGCGCCGGCATCGCGCCGATCGTGCTGGTGATCGCGGTGACGACGTGGGTCGGCGTCGCGCGTATTGTGCGCGCGTCTTTTTTATCGCTCAAAGAAAAAGAATTTGTGGAAGCGGGGCGCGCGGCGGGCGCGCAGAATACGCGCATCATCTTGCGTCACATTCTTCCCAACGCGATGAGCCCGATTATCGTCGCGGCAACATTGCGCGTGGGCGCGGCGATCATCACGGAATCCGGTTTGAGTTTTTTGGGATTTGGCGTGCAGCCGCCAACGCCCACGTGGGGCAATATGCTGCAACACGCGCAATCGGAAATGGATTACGCGCCGTGGACCGCAGTTTTTCCGGGCTTGCTTATTTTTATCACCGTGATCGCGGTCAATTATATCGGCGACGGTTTGCGCGACGCGCTCGACCCACATCACGTCGAATAATTTCACGCCAACTCAATAACTCACCTTACGCATCGTTTGTCACTCTGAGCAGATTCGCTTTGCTCACTGTAAACTCCGCGAAGAGTCTCGTTGCCTCAAAAGAACGCAAAACCAAAACGAGCAAGAATTCGGTTGAAGCAACAAGATTCTTCACTCGCTTCGCTCGTTCAGAATGACAGTGCGTAGCGTCAGTCCATAGATTGGTGACAAGAAAAGTTTTTGCGCGATGCAAAACTGATTGTCACCTTTTCGTTATTATTTTCAAACGAGTTGCCATTCGCCGTTGGCGCATCAAAAGTTGAATAAAAATTAATTGGACACTGATGAACACTGATCTTCACGGATAAGAAATCTGTGTTTATCTGTGTTAATCTGTGTCCCATTTTCAAGGGAGAAAAAATATTGAATCACGCCCAACTCAAACAACAAGCCATCGCCGCGATTGATTCTTTGCGCGCTGAATTTATTCAAGTCAGCACGACGTTGCATGGCAATCCCGAATTGGCGTTCAAAGAATTTAAATCCGCCGCGCTCTTGTGCGATACGATGGAAAAGCACGGCTTGAAAATTCAACGCGGCATCGCGGAATTAGAAACCGCGTTTCGCGGCGAAACGCGCGGCGCGCACTCATCGCCCACCATCGCGATTCTGGCCGAGTACGATGCCCTACCGGATATTGGACACGCGTGCGGACACAATTTGATCGGCACCGCCGCGATTGCCGCGGGGATCGCGTTGCAACGCGTGGTGAAAGATTTGCCGGGGCGCGTGATCGTGATGGGAACTCCGGCGGAAGAAGGCGGCGGCGGAAAATTAATTTTGCTCGAACGCGGCGCGTTCAAAGACGTGGACGCGGCGATGATGTTTCATCCCGCCAGCCGCACGATGACAACGCGCGGCTCGCTTGCCTCGACGCGATTAAAAATCGAATTTATCGGCAAAGCCTCGCATGCCGCCGCCGCGCCAGAGGATGGGATCAACGCGCTGGAAGCCGTGATCCTCACGTTCAACAATGTCAACGCGTTACGTTTGCATTTGAAATCGGACGCGCGCGTGCATGGCATCATCACGAACGGCGGCTCGGCCGCGAATATTATTCCCGAGTACGCCGCGGCAACTTTTAGCGTGCGCGCGGCGTCGCAAAAATACGCGCGCCAAGTTTTGGATCGCGTGGTCGCATGCGCGCAAGCCGCCGCAACCGCGACGGGCGCGGAATTAAAATTTTCAACCAAGCCGGGCTACTCAGAAATAATTCCCAATCCAACAATGGCGCGCGTGTTCGCAGAAAATTTGCGCGCGCTCGGCATCGAAGTAAACGAACCGCGCGCGAATGAACGCATGGGCTCGACCGACATGGGCAACGTGAGTCAAACCATTCCCGCCATTCATCCGTACTTGGCGATCACGCCGAACGGGATCGCGGGTCACACGGTTGCATTTCGTGACGCCGCGATTTCTCCGGCGGGAATGCAAGGCATGTTGGACGCCGCGAAAGCGATGGCGATGACGGCGATTGATCTGTTGCGCGAGCCCGCGCTCTTGCAAAACGCGAAAGCGGAATTGAAAAAAACCCGGAACGAGAACTAGTTCACTGGTGATTACTTATATCTTACCACAGAGGTCACAGAGAACACAGAGATCAAATAATTTTTTTCTCTGTGTCCCCTGTGTTCTCTGTGGTTGATTAGACTTGTGAGTAATCGCCCGTAGTTCACTCTTGCCAAATCAATACGTTTTGTCTATAATTTGCGTCGCTCAAAAGCCGAGAACAGAGGAGGAACAGATATGACGACGCGGATTCGTTGTCGCGAACATCGTTGCGCATTTAATAAACGCGGCATCTGCACCTCACCCGAAATCGAATACGATCCGGGTCAAGACGCGCAGTGGAGTAGTCGCCGCAAAACAGGACGCCGGCGATGACGCCGCGCGTTGAATTCTTTTCACGCGGAGTGACGATTCGTCCTTTGGACGCGTGGGCAGAATTTCAAGCCGCCGAAAATCTCGAGCGCGTCGTTTGGCAAATGCCGGACTGGCGCGATGCTGTGCCCGCCAATCTTCTGATCGCCGCGCAGAAGAACGGCGGGCTTGTTCTTGGCGCGTTCGTTGACGCGCGCCTCGTTGGTTTCGCGTTTAGTTTTCTCGCGACCGATACCGCGCCCGCGTCGCTCAAACATCATTCGCATATGCTCGCGGTGTTGCCGGAATTTCAATCGCGCGGGATTGGACTAGAACTCAAACTCGCGCAGCGCGCGATTTGTTTGACGCGCGGAATTGATTTGATGACGTGGACGTTTGATCCGTTGCAAGCGCTCAACGCGAATCTTAATTTGTGGCGACTCGGCGCGCACGCGCGGCATTATCTCGCGGATGCGTACGGAGAAATGTCCGACGGTTTGAATGCGGGCTTGGCATCCGATCGTTTTATCGTTGAATGGAAAATGAACGATGCGCGCGTGCGCGCGTGCGCGCAGACCGAACCGGCGCGGCTCGATTGGGCCAATTTATTGCGCGACGGCGCGCGCGAAATTTTTTCCGTCGCGTTCGACGCGCCGAATGTGCCGCGTGTGCGCGATCAATGTGCGCTTGACGGCGACACACTCCTCATCGAAATTCCGGCGCAGATCAACGCGCTCAAAACCGCGTCGCTCGCGGTGGCGCGCGAATGGCGCGCGCGCACGCGCGCGGTGTTTCAAAACGCGTTCGCGTCCGGTTATCGCGCGGAAAATTTTGTTTACGCCGAACAGAATGGCGCGCGCCGCGCGGCGTACGTATTGAGGCGCGATGATCGCCGGTGATCCTTCCTTTCGCCGCGTCTCGCCGCTCACGCCCTGGCAAACCGCGCGCGCGTTTTTCATCGCGATTATTTTCGCGCTCGCGCTCGGGATTCTCCTCGCGTTTCAACCGCTGCCAGACTCTTTTCGTCTCGAAGCCGGCAAGGTCAGTCCCAAAACAATTCTCGCGCCGGAACGCGTGACGTTTGCGAGCCAATTGCAAACTGAAGACGCGCGCGCCAAAGCCGAAGCGCAAACCAAAGACGTGTACGATCCGCCCGACGCGAATTTAGCGCGCGAACGCGTGCGTTTGACTCGGCGCGTGTTTGATTACATTGATTCGGTGCGCCACGATCCGTACAGCGATCCTGCCGCGAAATTAGACGCGGTGCAGGCAATTCCAAATCTCACGCTGTCCGTCTTGGCGTTGAGTCGCACGCTCGCGCTGGATGAAACCGTTTATCATCGCGTCGTCAGCGAAACATTGTACGTTGTAGACGGAATGATGCGCGAAGAAATTCGCGCGGCCGATTTTTCCGCCGCTTCCGCCAAAATTCCCGCGCGCGTTTCGCTCGCGTTCACGGCGGATGAAGCCGATTTTGTCGCGCAGTGGGCGCGCGTCTTTATTACGCCGAACAGTTTTCTAAATGCGCAACGCACGAACGAACAACGCGCGCTCGCGCACGATCGCGTGGGTACGGTGTATCGCACGATTGAAAAAGGCGAAGCGGTGGTGCGCGAAGGTGAAATTGTTTCGCCGCTGGCGTTGGAATCGTTGGAGGCGTTGGGAATTTTGCGCACGCGCATCACAGTCGCGGATTACGCCGCGCCGTTTTTGTTTGCGTTGGTGATCGTCGCGTTGCTCGCGATCTATTTAGCGCGCTTGCGTCGCGCGGTGTTGCAATATCCGCGCGCGTTGTTGTTGATCGCGACCCTGATCATTATTTTTGTGGCGGGCGCAAAATGGCTCGCGGCCGATCGCGTCCTGTTCGTCTATCTTTATCCGGTCACCGCCGCGACGATGTTGATCGCGGTTTTGATTGACACGGAAACTGCGCTCGCGGTCGCCGTCGCGCTCGCGCTATGTATCGGCTATGTTGTGCATTCATCGTTAGAGTTGACGGTGTATGCCTTGTTGAGCGGCATCAGCGCGGCGTTGAGTTTGGGGCGCATTGATCGCTTGACCCAATTTTTTAGAAGCGGCGCGTACATCGCGGGCATCAATGCGCTCTTGATTATTATTTTTCAACTCGCGGCAAATGAAACGAATTGGTTGACCTGGAGTCAATTTCTGCTCGCCGCGCTCGCGCATGGCGCGCTCGCCGCGCTCGTGGCGTTAGGCAGTTTATTTGGATTGGGTCGCGTGTTTGGCATTACGACTTCGATTGAACTGCTTGATCTGGCGCGGCCAACGCATCCGCTCTTGCAAAAATTATTGCGCGATGCGCCCGGCACGTATCATCACAGTTTGATTGTCGGTCAGCTCGCCGAACAAGCCGCGCACGCGATTGGCGCGGACGCGTTATTGGTGCATGTCGGCGCGTATTATCACGACGTCGGCAAAACAAATAATCCCCACGCGTTCGTTGAAAATCAATTGGATGGAATCAACATTCACGATTCACTTGCGCCGCAGACGAGCGCGGCAATTGTGATTGATCATGTCGCGGCGGGGCTGGCGCTGACCGCGCAGTACGCGCTGCCGCAACGCGTGCGCGATCTCATTCCGCAACATCACGGCACGACGCACGCGGCTTATTTTTTTCGCCAAGCCGCGCAAAACGGCGCAGTGAACGAAAATGATTTTCGTTATCCCGGTCCCAAACCGCAATCGCGCGAAGCCGCGATCTTGATGCTCGCCGATAGCGTGGAGGCGACGACGCGCGCGGATCGTCCGAGTACGCCGGAACAAATTCGCGCGCTCATCGCGCGCATCGTCGACGCGCGATTACGCGATGGACAATTGAGCGAATGTGATCTGACCTTGCGCGATCTGCAACAGATTCAAGACGCGTTCTTTGGCGTACTTCAAGGGTTGTTTCATCCGCGCATTCGTTATCCCGAAGCAAAAGTTTGATTGAACGGACGATAGACGATGGACGATGGACAGTAATTCAAAGGCAGGATTTAGATTTGCCGATTCATTTTCAAGTTGATTCCGCATTTGCCGCGCGCGTCCAACGCGCGCGGCTCGCGCGCAGCGCGCGGCGTACTTTGCGCGCGGAAAAATCGCGCGGCGATGTAACGATTGTCGTCACAACCGACGCGAAAATCCGCCGCCTCAACAAAAAATTTCACGCGACCGACGCGGCGACGGATGTGTTGGCATTTCCGTCGCGCACATTGGGCGACCACAAGGGTCGCCCCTACGTCGGCGACATAATCATCTCGTACGACACCGCGCGCAAAAACGCGCGGCGCGCGGGCTGGCAAATTGCAAATGAATTGGATTTGCTTGTCGTTCATGGTATATTGCATTTGTTGGGGTACGCGGACACGTCGCCGCGCCAACGCGCGCGCATGTGGCAGCGACAGGAAAAAATTCTGCAGAAGAGAATAAGGACGATGGACGGTAGACGAAAGACGATATACGAAAGACGGTAGACCAAAGACTACCGTCCATTGTCTGTGGTCAATCGTCAGAGGGGTTAGATTGAAATACAACATCACTGAAATCCGCAAACATTTTCCTTCGCTCCACAACGGCGCGATTTTTTTTGACAATCCAGCCGGAACACAAGTTTCGCAACAAGTAATCGACGCGGTCGCGAATTATTACACAACTGCGAACGCGAATAGCGGCGGCGCGTTTGCAACTTCGCAAAAATCGGACGCGATCATCGCGGACGCGCGCGCGGCGTTCGCGGATTTTCTCAACGCGCCATCGGCGGACGAAATTATTTTCGGTCCGAATATGACGACGCTCACCTTCAACTTTTCGCGCGCCGTCGGACGATTGCTCGACGAGGGCGACGAGATTATCGTGACGCGGCTCGATCATGATGTGAATATCGCGCCGTGGCTTGCGTTGGAAGAACGCGGCGTGACGATCAAATGGGTAGATATTCACACCGACGATTGCACGTTTGATTTGGCGGATTTTGAAAAATAGTTGTCAACTAAAACGCGCGTCGTCGCGCTCAAC
>JACQEA010000387.1 GCA_016200825.1 Chloroflexota bacterium
ACCGGTCGCGGGATTGCAAGGGATGACGTATTATTTGTAAAGCGTAAAGCAAAAAGCAAAAAAGCGAAAAGCAGAGCGAGATGCTTTTCGCTTTTATCTTTTCAGCTTGTCGCTTTTACAGCTGCGGCATACTTCGTCGCAACACATCCAAATGTTCCAGCGCGCGCCCCGCGCCAACCGCGACGCACGCCATTGGATTTTCCGCGGCAAAACACGGCACGCCGGTTTCTTTTGTCAGAAAGCGATCCATATTTCGCAACAGCGCGCCGCCGCCCACCAACACCATCCCGCGATCAATAATATCCGATGCGAGTTCCGGCGGCGTTTTTTCTAACACGGCTTTGACGACACCTGCGATTGACTGCAACGGTTCGGCGATGGCTTCGACGATTTCGTTCGTCGCAATGCGGATCGTGCGCGGCAACCCCGCGACTTGATCGCGCCCGCGCACTTGTAGCGCGAGTTCGTTTTCGATGCGGAGCGCGCTGCCAATTTGAATTTTGATGTCTTCGGCGGTTTGTTCGCCGATCATTAAATTAAATTTTTTGCGAATATGATTCGCGATCGCTTCATCAATTTTTAGTCCCGCCACGCGCACCGCGCTCGATACGACCATACCGTTCATCGAAATCACGGCGGCTTCGCTCGCGCCGCCGCCAACATCTACAATCATATTGCCGGTCGGAGTATGAATCGGCAAACCCGCGCCAATTGCCGCGGCAAACGGTTCCGGCACCAAATGCACGTTGCGACCGCCCGCGGCAATCGCGGCGTCATGCACCGCGCGTTCTTCCACGCTCGTCACACCAACGGGAACACTGACCGCGATATCCGGTTTGTAACCGAAAATAAATTGCAAGCGCCCGCAAATTTTGCTGATGAAATATCGCAGCATTGCTTCCGTGATCATATAATCCGCGATCACGCCATCGCGCATCGGACGAATCACATCAATGGATTCCGGTGTGCGCCCCAATAACACGCGCGCTTCTTCGCCCAACGCGACGATGCGCGCGTCCGCGAGCGCTAAAGCGACGAGCGAGGGCTCTTGCAAAACAATCCCTCGCCCGTGCACGTACACCAAAACGTTGACCGTTCCGAGATCAATGCCTACATGTCGAACAAACATTTTTCTCACATAGAGATACGACGCACTTTTCGCGTGCGTCGCACATTTTTTTTACTCACTCACGTTACGCAGCCACGTCATTGCGAGCGCACTTTGCGAAGCATGATATCCGTGCGCGGTTTTTCTTGCAGCGATTCCGCCGCGCGTTTGCGCGCGGCTTCGGCGCGCACATCATCTATTTCATCGGCTTGTTCCGCGACATCCGCGAGCACCGTCACTTGATCGGGACGAACTTCCATAAATCCGCCGCCAATCGCGAATGAAAATTCCGCGCCATCTTTTTTGTAGCGCAGTTCGCCGAACGCGAGCGCGGTGAGTAGGGGCGTGTGTCGCGGCAAAATGCCGACGATGCCATCCACGCCGGGTGCGCTGACGTAATCAACTTGCTCGCTGATGAGCAGACGTTCCATTGTGACAATGTCTAATTTTATTTTGGGCATGTTGTTCGACTCGCACATCATTGCGAGCGTTTTTTGCGAAGCAATCTCCGTGTTGGAAGTTAGAAGTTGGATGTTGGAAGTTGGAGATTGCTTCGTCGCTGGAGAACGCTCCTCGCAATGACGTTAGCACAAACTATTTTTTCTCTTTCTCTTTTTCTTTCTCTTTTTCTTTCTGATACGCCTCGATCACGCCGTCAATCGAACCCTTCATGTAAAAATATGTTTCGGGAATTTCGTCGAGTTCGCCATTTAGGATCATTTTGAATCCGCGCACCGTTTCTTTGATCGGAACGTACACACCCGAAATGCCGGTGAATACTTCGGCGACGCGCATCGGTTGCGACAAAAATTTTTCGATCTTGCGCGCGCGCGTGACGGTCAACCGATCGTCTTCGCTCAATTCTTCCACGCCGAGAATCGCGATCAGGTCTTGCAAATCTTTATAGCGTTGCAAAACGCGTTGCACATCGCGCGCCACATCGTAATGTTCTTTGCCGACGACGAGCGGATCGAGAATGCGCGAGGTCGAAGTTAATGGATCCACCGCAGGGAAAATTGCTTTTTCAAAAATCGCGCGTTCGAGTGAAATCGTTGCATCGAGATGCGCGAACGTCGCGACGGGCGCGGGATCGGTGTAATCGTCGGCGGGCACATAGATTGCTTGCATCGAAGTGATGGAGCCGCGTTTGGTTGACGTGATGCGTTCTTGCAGTTCGCCCATCTCTTGCGCGAGCGTGGGTTGATAACCGACTGCGCTCGGCATGCGTCCCAACAGCGCGGAGACTTCGGAACCGCTCATCACAAAACGAAAAATATTATCTATGAAAAGTAAAACGTCGCGGCCTTCATCGCGAAAATATTCCGCCATTGTGAGACCGGTGAGTCCCACGCGCAAGCGTACGCCCGGCGGCTCGTTCATTTGTCCAAA
>JACQEA010000010.1 GCA_016200825.1 Chloroflexota bacterium
AAAAAATAAATACTCGCGTCATTGCGAGCGACCGCAGGGAGCGAAGCAATCCCCAAGAGAGGCACGGAGATTGCTTCGCCCGCAAATTTCGCGGGCTCGCAATGACGTGTTGCAATTTTTCTCCGTGTCCTCTGTGACCTCTGCGGTGAAAAAATATTTCTGGAGAAGAAAATGGAACTCGCAATGATCGGACTCGGACGGATGGGCAACAATATGGCGATTCGTTTGTTGCAAGGTGGGCATCGCGTCGTCGCGTGGAATCGCTCGTACGACAAAACTGATTTGCTCGCGCGCGAACACGGCGCGCACGCGACCAAATCGTTGGCGGAAGTGATCGCGCAACTCAAACCGCCGCGCGTGGTGTGGCTGATGCTGCCGTCGGGCGAGACGACCGAAAAAGCGATTGACGATTTTCTCGCGCTATTAGCGAAGGACGATATTTTGATTGACGGCGGTAATTCAAATTTTCACGATACGATGCGCCGCGCGGATAAAGTTTCGGCGCGCGGGGTGCATTACATGGACGCTGGCACGAGCGGCGGCGTGTGGGGTTTGCAAGTCGGTTATTGTCTGATGATCGGCGGCGAGAAAAAAATTTTCGATTCCTGCGCGCCGATCTTCAACACGCTCGCGCCGCCGAACGGATACGCGTATGTGGGCAAGAGCGGCGCGGGGCATTTCGTCAAGATGGCGCATAACGGAATCGAATATGGTATGATGCAAGCCATCGGCGAAGGATTTGAGATTTTGCAAAAATCGCCATTCGATTTGGATTTGCGCGCGATTGCCGCGTTGTGGAATCAAGGCAGTGTCGTGCGTTCGTGGTTGATGGAATTGACCGAGCGCGCGTTCGCGCAAGATGGAAACGATTTGAAAAACATTCGCGGTTATGTACAAGATTCGGGCGAAGGACGCTGGACGATTCAGCAAGCGATTGACACCGACGTCCCCGCGCCGATCATCACGCTGTCACTGTTGATGCGCTTTGCGTCGCGGCAGAATGAATCGTTCAGCGCAAAAGTTTTAGCGGCGCAAAGAAATCAATTTGGCGGACACGCGGTGAAAAGAGAGTGAACAGTAATCAGCCGCCAGTAAGCAGTGAGCAATTAGCGTATGTCACAAGCCCAAGCCAAACCAGCGAAGCGAAATAAACGCGCGCGCGTCATCGCGGAAACGAAAATAAAATATCGCGTCGCTCGCGCGCCCAAGCCGCCCGATCCGATCATCGCGACGGAATTGCCGCGCGCGGTCGAGCGGATCGCGTATCTTGCCGTGTCGCGTCAATTGCGCCCTCGAGTCTTCCCCGTGGACATTATCGTCAAAACTCCAAAGGAGCTTGAAGACGACTTGAGTTCGGGCGATTTCTTTGTAGAAGAAATTTTTACAAAAGGACGGGTCTTGTATGAGCGAAATCACTGACCCGCGTTATTGGACTGCAATTGCCGAAGAGGATTTGACGACCGCGCAACTGGTTATCCGCCGCAAAAAACCATTGCTGCGCTCGGCTTGCTTCCACGCTCAACAATGTGCGGAAAAATATCTCAAGGCGATTCTGGTCGCGCATGGGCAAAAATTTCCCAAGACGCACGATCTGATTGATCTGAGCGACCTCTGCCAGCGAGCAGGCATATTGATCCCAATAGATAAAGATCAACTCGATGGACTGACGCCGCATGCGATTCGCATTCGATATCCAGGAATGCCACTTGACCTTGCAGACGCCCAAGCCGCCCTTGCCACCGCCAAATTCGTCCGCGCGTTCGCGCGCAAGATCCTTGGTCTGAAATAAAAATGATTTCTCAAACTAATTCAATTGTCGCGCCGATGCGCGTGGGACTCACCTCCGCGCGCGTTCCGCCACCCAACATTCTCGTCATCTTTGGCGCGACCGGCGATCTCACGCAACGCAAACTCGTGCCGTCGCTGTTTGATTTGTATTGCGACAAGCGTTTGCCCACCGCGTTCAGCATCGTCGGATTCGCGCGGCGCGAAAAATCGCACGAATTGTTTCGCGATGAACTGCGCGCGGCGGTGAATCAATTTTCACGCCACAAAACGGACGGCAATCCGCGCTGGGAAGATTTCGCGCGCGGCATTTTC
>JACQEA010000388.1 GCA_016200825.1 Chloroflexota bacterium
TCGGGATCGGGAATCGGTTGGTCGTTGATGATCGCGTGAACGAGATGCGCTTCCGCGAGTTCTTTGAGCGCGTCTTGAACATAGCCGGTGAAATATAAATCGGGATACGCGGCGACATGCTGTTTCATTTTCGCGGCGAGCCCGCGCGCTTGCGCTAAAAGTTGCGCCGCTTCCGCGACTTCGGCGCGATGCGTCGCGCGAATCGAAAGCGCGCACAGGCGAATTAATTCGCGCGAGACCGCGAGCGCGCCATCGCGCGCAGCGTTTTTCGCTTGAAAATTTTCGCGCACCTTGTCGGCGATTTGATCGAATGCTTGCACCAGAGTACTCCTTTCAATTCATCATAACGGCAAAGCGCGCGCGTGTCAAAAGCCGCGCGAAATTTTGTGCGCGCCGCGCAATATGCTATACTCTTTTTCCTCTGAAGACGCGCGAGGTAGCGCGTCCTCAAATTTTTCCCGCCGAGTAAAAACAACGGATGAAAAGAATTTGTTGCGCGGGCGCGCTGTTGATCGCGCTGCTTCTGCCCGCGTGCGCCGCCGAAGAACAAACTGACGCGCCAGAAAATAGCGCGCCACTCGCCGCGACAGTGCAACTGGTCGCGACCCCAACACTTGATGCGACGGCGACGATCACGCCGACGTTTACGAAAACCGCGACGCCGACCATCACGCCGACGTTTACCAAAACGCCAACCCCAACGACTACGCCAACGCCTTTGCCGGTGATCAATTTGTCTGCGTGCGCGCCCATTTGGCAACCGGGTTATTATAAAATTATCGCGGACATCAAGACGCCGCAATTCGATTGTTTCCAAGTGCAAGGTCACAACATCGTCATTGATTGCGACAATCATTTGATCACCGGAAATAATTTTCAGGGCTATGCGTTTTTCGTTCTCAAATTCCGTCGTCCGCTGATCGAAGAAACGCCGACCAACGTCGAGATCAAGAATTGCCGCGTCACCAAACATCGCACCGGTATTTTTGTCGGCGGCGCGAATAATTTATATTTGCATCACAACGATCTGTCCGGTAATTACGATGATGTGAATCAAGATCGCTTTGGAATTTTTCTGGGTCAAGCCGAAGGCGGCGGCATTCGATTGGATACCGTGCGCGGCGGACGCGTGGAATTTAATACGACGAATCGCGAAGCGGTGGGAATTGACGCGCGCGACAGCGACAACATTGCGATTCGCAACAACACCGCGTCGTTTAATTCTGCGTGGGGCATAAACCTAATCAACACATCCAACAGCGAAATCGCAAACAACACAACCGAGAATAACATTCGCTACTGCGCGTGGGGCACCGGCGTAGTCGCGCGCGGGTGCGATGCCGGTGGAATTATTTTGCAAGACGGATCGAGCAATAATGTCGTCAAGGAAAATAATGTCACGGGCGAAAACGGCAATGGCATTTTTATCAAAGCGCACGCGTCGCGTTGCGGAAATAACAATGTCATTCAGAAAAATAAAATCATCGACGCGGTGTATAACGCGATCGAATTTTCATTCTGCAAAGACAATCAAGTGCTGGAGAATGAATTGAGCGGATCGTTCGATGCGGTCTGGTTCGGTTTTTCGACCAACACGATCGTGCGGGGCAACACGATTCGCAATATGCGGAATCACGGCATCAACTCGATCAATTCGCGCGGGAGCGTGATCGAGAACAACAAAATCGCCAACGCGGGCGAAGGGATTTATTTTTCTTACCTCCAATGGGATCCCAAAGCTTTTTTTTTCCTCCCGCCCTCACCCGATCAATACGCCCAGCGCGATAATACGATCAGTAACAATACGCTTGCCGATAACGCGGTCGCGGCGATTCGCGTGAGTGATTATTTGAACAGCCGCGTGTTTGACAATGTGTTTGCCAACAACGCAAAAAATATTTGGGTCGAAGGCAAAACCGACGGCTCGATGATTGTGGAGGGGAACGGGCATTGATTAAATCCGCGCGACGCGCGTCCACCGCGCCGCGCCGTGAGCGCGCGCGAATTGATTGTGCGCGCGACCTGTGGTATAATCCTTGTGTAACCGAAAGGATTGGGAGGATACATGCTCAAACTCTCCGACACCAAAATCATTCGCGGCTTGACGCTCATCGCCGCGCTCGCGATTTTTTTCGCGTTGCTTCCTCCATCAACTGAAGCCGCGCCGCCGCGGCAAGGCCAAGTGGTTTACTACGTTCAATATGGCGACACCCTCTTTTCCATTTCGCGTCGCTTTGGCACAAGCGTGGACGCGATCAAATCCGCAAACGGACTCGTGAGTGATTTTATTTACGCCGGTCAACGACTGGTGATTCCGTACGGCGTAAGTATTTTCAGTCCGCAACCTCTCCCTGCCATCACCCGGACGCCATTTCCGGCCGGGAGTACCGCGTGCAAATACACGGTTCAATCGCGCGATACGGTTTTTTCCATCGCGTATCGTTATCGCGTTACCGTTTCTGATTTGATGCAATCGAATTTTTTGTACACGCCGTTCTTGCGCGCCGGGCAACAACTCAATGTGCCCTGCGCGAGCGCGACGCCAGCGCCATTTCAAACTTATACCGTCGTGGCGGGCGATAATTTATTCCGCCTCGCGATTCGCAACAACACCAGCATTTACGCGCTCGCGCTCGTCAACGGCATCCCCAATCCGAATTGGATTTTTGTCGGGCAAACGATTGTCATTCCATATCCGGGCTCGTACGTTTTCCCCACCGGCATTCCTAACGCGCCCGGTCCAAGTCTGAATCACATTGTCATCGCCGAATTTCGCACGCGCGGTCCGAATGGCGGCAACGACGAATTTATCGAATTGTACAATCCAACGAATAATTCAGTCAACATTAGCGGCTGGCTGGTTAAATCGTCGAGTAGTTCGGGCGTGACCGATACGCGCGTCACAATTAATACAACGGTATTGCTTGCGAGCGGCAAACGCTATTTGCTCACCAACACAAATCCCGATGGCGGGTACAGCGGACCTACAAATGGCGATCAAACATACACCGTCGGAATCGCGGACGATGGCGGGATCGCGCTGACGATGCCGGATGGCACAACGATTGTTGATCAAGTGGGCATGAGCGCGGGCTCGGCATACAAAGAAAATTCTCCGCTCGCGATCTTGAGCGTGAATGAAGATCGCAGTTATTCGCGGCGCAACAACGCGTGTACCGATTCGGATAATAACGCGAACGATTTTCAAAGCACCGCGCCCAGCTCGCCCCAAAATTCAGCCGCACCCGCGAGTTTTTGCGCGGCGACACCCACTCCAACTTTTACACCAGTCAGCGCGACGTTTACACCTACATCCACCGGACCAACTGTGACTCCAACTCCCGGCACGCCGACTCCATCCGCCGCGGCAGTCGTGATGCAAAATATTTCATTCTTACCGGCGACACTAACTCTCGCGCGCGGGTCAACGGTGACGTGGACGAACATTGATACGATTGCGCATACCGTTTCTTCCGGAACGCCGGGTGTACTGAGCGGACTCTTTCGCTCGAATCAACTCGCGCCCGGGCAAACGTTTAGTTTTTCGTTCAGTCAAGCGGGCGCAGTCCAATACTTTTGTGAAATTCACGGCGCGCAAATGACCGGAACGATTACGATTCAATAACTCTACCCAGATAGTACCGCGGCGCGCGCAGAGATCGCAGAGGAAGCCTATTTTTATCTTTGCGTTCTCCGCGCCATCTGCGGTGAAAAATAACTCGCTGTGTAGATTCTATCAATATGGGAGATCCAAAAGTTTTTGGAAAACCTCTCTGGACTTGGGCTTGGTGATCACAAGCGCGTCGGAAAATATCCGACGCGCTTTATGTTTGCGCGTAACAGTGGTATAATTTATTTTGGATCAAAGGAGATAATCTTGAAGGATTTGATTCACACAGTCGCGGTGATTGGCTCCGGCACGATGGGTGGCGCGCTTGCCGCGCATTGTGCCAACGCGGGACTGGGCGTTGTTTTGCTCGACATCGTTCCAAATAAACTCACCGCCGACGAAGAGAAAAAAAATCTCACGCTTGAATCGCCGCAAGTTCGAAATAGAATTGTGAACGCGGGCTTGGACGCGCAGAAAAAAATTCGCCCCGCCGCGTTTTTTGCGCCGCACGTCGCGGAACGCATCACGGTCGGCAATTTAGAAGATCATTTTAATTTACTGCGCGACGCGGACTGGATTTTGGAAGCGATTGTCGAGAATTTAGAGATCAAGCGCGTGCTGATGGCGCGATTAGAAACCGTTCGCAAACCCACCGCGATTGTCACGACGAATACATCCGGCATTCCGATTCGTGAAATTGTCGCGAATAATTCCGCCGATTTCAAAAAACATTTTCTCGGCACGCATTTCTTCAACCCCCCGCGTTATCTCAAACTCTTGGAAGTGATCCCCGGCGAACAAACGCTGCCGGAAGTAA
>JACQEA010000079.1 GCA_016200825.1 Chloroflexota bacterium
AAGCCGATTGAGCGCAAAGAGCGCGAGCCACAACGGAATCGCGAGCGGGATAATGAGTTGATAACGTGATGTGATTGGCTCCAAACGTTCGACGAGCGGAAGCCATTCCAAATTATAGCGGACGAAAAATGCCGCGAGCAATGCGCCCAGAATCGCGAGCGCGTCGGTAATGAGAAGCAGGACAAGGAGGAAAAGATTTTCTTTACGCTGCATTGAAACGAACTTTCCGCAAAAGATTGCAAATATTCACAAATCAATTTCTCTATTTCGTTTTTATTAGTAGAAAATGATTTCCGCGCAAATGTGCCGCGAGCATATCGTAACGAAATTGGACGTTGGAGCCGCCTCTTCTCTTGGCAAATTGGGGATTGCTTCGCCGCTTCACGGCTCGCAATGACATATGCGATTTATTCCTTTGCGTTCTTGGCGGTGAAAAGGTTTTACGCCAGCGCGCTCTCTGGAATCCGCAGACCGGCGTTCACCAACACGCGTGCGCCTTCGCTTTCAAAACGAAAATTCATTCGCTTTAGACCGTTGTCTTCCAACGCTTGCGTCACCGCATTTTGAAATTGCGGCTCGCAATACAACATCAAAAATCCGCCGCCGCCCGCGCCCGTTAATTTTCCGCCGCGCGCGCCATTCTTGCGCGCGAGGTCATAACAATCATCAATGAACGGCGTCGAAACACCGTGCGCGAATTTTTTCTTTTGCTCCCACGCCTGATCCAACAGTTCGCCTAATTCGTCCAGTTCGCCGTGTTCCAAAATTTCTTTCGCGCGATACGCCATTGCTTTGACCGCGTGCAACGCGTTCACCACGCGCGCCTCATTTTCTTCGGACGATTTTTTTTGGTCGCGCAAAATGGTCGCGGCGTCGCGCGAACTGCCCGTAAAAAAAAGCAAGAGGCGCGCTTCGAGCGCGCGGCGTTTGTCCGCCGCGAGATTGATCGGGGTCACGCGCGCGCCCGCGCGCGCAAATTCGATTAGATTCAGATCGCCAAATGCCGCGGCGTACTGATCTTGTTTGCCAATCGGCGCGCCGAGTTTTTCGATTTCGATTTGCGCGGCGAGTTCCGCGATTTGTTGCTTCGACAAAAACAAACCGCGCGCCGTTGCAACGGCTTTAACGATCGCGACTGCAACTGTGGAGGACGAACCCAAGCCCGTGCCCGGTGGAATTTCAGACGCGAGGAAGAGTGAGATGCCGCGTTGCAATCCAAAATGATTCAAGATCGCGCGCGGCAAACTGAGATCGCCGTCAAACAACATCGGCGTATCGCCATCGTGCCGATAAAACGTGCGATAATCGGACGAGGTGATTTGAATCGTGTCGTCGCCGCTGACTTGGAGAAAAACGTAAAAATATTTATCAATCGTCGTGGACAACACCGCGCCGCCGTACGATTCATAATATCCGGGCAAATCGGTGCCGCCACCGGCAAAACTTATTCTCACGGGCGCGCGAGTGATTAACATAGTTATGATTGGAGGTTGGAAGTTAGAGGTTAGAAGTTAGATGCGCCGCGTGCAGTTTCTAACTTCTAACCTCCAACTTCTAATTTCTAGGCGGCTTGACTGAAACGCGTAACGTGCCGGACATCAACATCTCTCGCTCCGCTTGCTCATAATAATCGCGAACATCCGGTTGTGCGCGCGCCCACTCGACGTACTCGCGCGCGATGTCTTCGAGCGCGACGCGCGGTTCCCAACCCAACGCGCGCAAATTTGAAATATCGCTGACGATGTGGCGCGTATCGCCAAAGCGAAAATGTCCGGGCTGTTGCGGCGCGATATTTTTGCCGATAATGCGCGCGAGCAGTTGCGCGTAATCGTTTACGGTGACGGCGCGTCCTCCGCCGACATTGTACACTTTATAATTTGCGCGCGCGTCCTCGAACACTAGCACGTTCGCGCGCGCAACATCGTGCACCGAAACGTAATCGCGTAATTGCGCGCCATCTTCATACGCGATGGGTGCGCGGTCAAACAATAATCGCGTCGTGAAAATTCGGAGGATGCCGGAGTACGCGTTGCGAAACGATTGACGCGGGCCTTGAGTAATAGAATAGCGCAACGCGACGGTGGGAATTGCGTAACGTTTGCCAAAATTCAGCGCGAGCATCTCTTGCGTATATTTGCTCATCGCGTACTGGTTGTGCGGATTCACGCGCGCTTCATCGGTTATCAGCATTTTCATTTTGCGCGCGCACAGCGGACATCGCACATCCCATTCCCGGCGCTTTAATTGTTCTTCCGCGCGCAGGGGCGGATATTGAACGCCGTGCTCGGCACATTCGTATTTGCCTTCGCCGTACACCGATTGCGAACTCGCGACGACAATTTTTTTCACGGGTAATTTTTGGGTGACGATGATTTCGTACAAGAGCGCGGTGCCAACGGTGTTGATGTGAAAAAATTTTGACAAGTCGGTGAGATAATCTTGGTACGCGGCGAGATGAAACACGGCGTCTATATTTTCCAACGCGCGTTCCCACGCCGCGTGATCGCGCACGTCGCCGTGAATAAATTCTACGTCGCGCGGAATATACGCGGGCAGGTGTTGATCGCGATGGACGGGCGGCATGAGATTATCGAGGACGCGCACACGATGTCCTTTTTGCAAAAGCAAATCAATCGTATGCGAACCAATAAAGCCCGCGCCGCCGGTGACGAGAATGTGCATTAAATTATCCTTGCCGCGTTCTGTCATTCTGAGCGAAGCGAAGAATCTTGTTGTCTCAATGCATAACAAGATTCTTCGTCGCAAACACCGCTCCTCAGAATGACAATTGGGTTAGTAGTTCTTTCCTCTCACCACAA
>JACQEA010000011.1 GCA_016200825.1 Chloroflexota bacterium
TCGGTTTGCGGATTCATCCACGTGAGTTGTTTCCATTCGAGCGTTTCATTTTGGACTTGCGCGATCCAAACATCGGGCGGATTTTTTGGATCTTCGCGCGCGACGGCAATGGTGTTGCCATTTGCGTTCAACGAAAATTGTTGCCACCACCGCGTCATGAACGCGGCTTGCACCGGCTCGGACACCGCGCCGTCTTTATTTAATTTTCCGGGCGCGCCGCTAATCCACCAACGATGATAGGTTCCGCTCGCCACATCAATCAATCCGATTGCCGCATCGCCGCGCTCGAATCCCATCACGACAAAACTTTTTTCATCATTCGACCACGCGTACGTCGAAACATCGCGCGGCGCGCCAGCCGTGAGATTGCGCGCATCGCCGCCTTTGGCGTTGAGCGTCCACAAATCTCCGGCAATCACGCCGCGATCGCTCCACAAACACGAAATAAACGCGATCGCTTCGCCGCTCGGCGACCAACGCGGCAACGCGAGTTGTTTGTTGCCGGTGGGCGTAAAAATAGTTTTGGGCTCGCCGCCATTCGCCGAAACGCGCGCGAGACGCGCGCGATACCAATCATACTCGGAAGGCGAATCGGAAACGATCAGCGCGAATTCGCGCTCATCGCGCGACCAATTAAATTCCCAAACGTGCGCGTTGCCGCTCGTAACCTGCCGCGCCGCGCCCGTGGCGACATCGGCAATCCAGACGCGCGCGTATTTAGGATGTTGTTCAAATTCGAGCGCGTCATCTTTTGTTTCTTTCTTTTTCTTTTCCTCATCCGTTTCCGGGTCTTGCATCAAAAACGCGATGCGCGCGCTATCGGACGACCATTGCAGATCAAGCACATTGCCTTGCGTTTTTGTAAGCGCACGCGCTTCGCCGCCGCGCCGCGCAATCAAATAAATTTCTGCTCTGCCGTCCTCCGCGCGGTCGGAAAGAAACGCGAGCCACGCGCCATCCGGCGACCAGCGCGGTAAAATATCCGCGCGCGCACCGGAAGTGAATTGCCGCGCGGGCGCGCCATCGCTATTGACGATCCAAATCTGACTCTTGGGTAACTTGGAATCAAGCTTGTACGAATCGGCAACGCAATACGCGACCAATTTTCCATCCGGAGAAATTTGCGCGTCGGAAACGGATTTGAGATTGAGACAATCTTCGGGTGTGAGGTGTGGTCTCGATTTGGGCATGCGGGTCCTGCATCGCGCGCGCGATGTGAATGGATTAACGTTCTTTGCGAAAACTTGTTTCGCCTTCGACTTGCACCGAATCAACAATTGCCATGATGACCGCGTCGGTGGGCGTTTCTTTTGTGACGACTGTTTGCCGGGCTGAACTGCCTTGCGCGATCAACACGACGTCGCCAATTCCGGCGTCAACCGTATCCACCGCGACAATGGGCTTGCCAACTAACTCGTTTTGAACCGACACTTCGCGGACGATCAACAATTTGCGCCCGGTCATTTTGTCGTCTTTGATCGTAGCAACTACATCACCGACAACGCGCGCGATTAGCATTCAATACTCCCGGTCAAATCTACGGGGAGGATTATAAAGCAATCGGGATAAGAAATCAAACGCCGCGCTTTGATGGGAGTGGCTAATCGCGCAGAGATCAAATTCTTGCGGAGGGATCAAGTATGATTGTCATGCTGAGCGAAGCGAAGCATCTCGTTGACTCGCTTGATTTCAAGGTGCATAACAAGATTCTTCGCTCCCTTCGGTCGCTCAGAATGACATTGTAATTTTTCTCTTCTGAACGAATAATTATCTCTTCGATGTTAGCCATTCCCGCATTGATGGCTATTTGATTAAATCATTAGACCGAATGAAAACAAAGCGGAATTTCTCTTGACACCGCGCGATGACTGTGATACAACTGGCGCGATGACGACCGAACAATTGCCGCTTTTTCCCGCGTCTGGCGCGAAACCGAAACGAATTGAATCGCCGCCACGCGATGCCGCACTCGTCGCGACCGATGCTCCGCTCAACGCGAAATCGTCGCTCGCGGCTGGCATCGGCGCGTTTCACGATCATATGTTGCAACTGGGTTGGTCGCCGTACACGCTTCAAGCCTTTGGCGGCGATCTAAAATTGTTTATGAAATTCAGCGGCGCGAATTGCGCGCTGGATGAGTTGACGACTGAAAAATTAAACGCGTTCCTGCACTGGTTGCGTTACGAACGCGGCGTGCCGTGCAAACCGAAATCATTTCAACGCCGCTTGACGACGCTTAAAGTTTTTTTCGCGTGGCTCCTGAAAACACAAATCATTTCCGCCGATCCCGCCGCGCCCATCGCGCATCAGCCCGTCACCAGTCCACTGCCTGAAATCTTGTTCGATCAGCAAGTTGAAACATTGATGAGCGCGGCGCGCGCGTTTATGAACGCGGAAAAAAGCGACGCGCGACCGTACTTGCTGGTTTCACTTTTGCTCGCGACCGGCATCAAAAAAAGTGAAACCATGGCAATTCGTTTAAGCGATATTGATCTTTCGAATCGCGCGCAACCCGCGCTTTATATTCGCTACGCCGACGCGCGCAAACGCCACAAAGAACGCAAACTCAAACTCCCCGCCGATTTTGCGGACACGCTCGCGCAGTATCGCGAAAAATTTCAACCGCGCGCGCATCTCTTTGAATGCACCGCGCGTAATTTGGAATACATCCTCGCCGATCTCGCGAAAATGACCGGGCTCGGCGAAACGGTTTCGTTTGAGAGTTTGCGTTGGACATGCGCCGTGCGCGATTATCGCGCCGGGCTGAATCCAGATCATCTCCGACTAAAATTAGGACTCTCGACAATTACCTGGGAAGAAGCGGCGGATCGTCTCAAGCGTTTGGCGGCAAAACCTCTTTGACAGACTTTGTGCGAAACACTTGCACCTGCGGTAAGTGCAGGTGTAATTTTTACCACAAATGCCTGTCCTGAGTACGTTCGCTTCGCTCAGTATAAACTCCGCGAACGGAACGCCAAGCGCGCAAAAAAAAAATGATAGCGTCATTGCGAGGAGCAGATTCGCTTCGCTCACTGTAAACTCCGCGACGAAGCAATCTAAGTGCATCTGGGGATTGCCTCGCTTCGCTCGCAATGACGTTTCCATCTTTGCGTCTTTGCGGTGAGATTTGTTATTCTGAATAAGGTCGAATGAAAAATATTCGGCAGATCACAGAAATTTTTTCGATGTGATTCTGTGGAA
>JACQEA010000323.1 GCA_016200825.1 Chloroflexota bacterium
CGGCCGTCTGTCGCGCGAGAGCGCGCGTCCACAAAGCGACAAACCAATTTTGCTCGACACGAGCGTGATCATTGATGGACGCATCGCGGATATTTCGCGCACTGGATTTTTGGATGGCACGCTGATGATTCCGCGCTTTGTGCTCGCGGAATTGCAACACATTGCCGATTCTCCGGACACTTTGCGCCGCAATCGCGGACGACGCGGTTTGGATATGCTCAACAAATTGCAAAAAGATTCCGTGATTCCAATTCGGATTACCGATCTTGACATTGAAGATGTGCATGAGGTAGACGACAAATTAGTGCGGCTCGCCAAAAATTTGCATTGCGCGATTCTGACCAACGATTATAATTTAAATCGCGTGGCGGAATTGCAAGGCGTGCGCGTGCTGAACGTCAACGAACTCGCCAACGCGATTCGCGCGGTCGTCTTGCCGGGCGAAGGGATGCATGTGCGCGTCGTGCAAGAAGGCAAAGAATTAAATCAAGGCGTCGCGTATTTGGATGATGGCACGATGGTCGTCGTCGAGAATGGCAGAAAAATAATCGGCAACGCGGTGGATGTAACCGTGACGCGGATGTTGCAAACCAATCAGGGGCGCATGATTTTTGCGGTGATCGAGAACGAGAAAAAATAAATGCAGATTTACAACACCCTCACGCGGCAAAAAGAAGAATTTGTTCCGCGCGAAAAAGGGCGCGTCACGATGTACGTCTGCGGGCCCAACCTCTATGGACCCTCGCACGTGGGTCACGCCTTGTCGTACATTATTTTCGACACGCTGAAACGTTTTCTAAAATATCGCGGATTGCAAGTGCGGCACGTGCAGAATTTTACCGACATCGAAGACCGCATCATCGCGACGGCGCAAAAAGAAAATCAAGATATTCTCGCGATTGCCGATCGCTACATCGCGCGATTTTTGCGCGAGATGGACGCGCTCAACGTTCAACGCGCCGATGCGTACCCGCGCGCAACGCAAGTCATTCCGACGATTGTCAAGATCACAGAAGGACTGATCGAAAAAGGATTTGCTTATAGCGTGGACGGCGACGTTTATTATCGCGTGCGCAAAAATCCCGAGTACGGCAAACTCGCGCATCGCTCGCTCGACGAAATGCAAGCCGGGGCGCGCATCGCGGTAGACGAACGCAAAGAAGATCCGATGGATTTCACATTGTGGAAAAAATCAAAATCCGGCGAGCCGAGTTGGGATTCGCCGTGGAGTCAGGGCCGGCCCGGTTGGCATATCGAATGTTCGGCGATGAATTTGGAAATGAATGGCGCGCAAATTGATTTGCACGGCGGCGGACAGGATGTAATTTTTCCGCATCACGAAAACGAAATCGCGCAGAGCGAAGCGTTTACCGGTAAAAAACCATTTGCTAAATATTGGATGCACAACGCGTTATTGCGGTTAGCGAGCGCAACCGCCGATGAAAAAATGTCGCGGCACGTTGAAGAGACGACGTTCAATATTCAGGACGCGTTGGGAAAATTTCAGCCGGACGCGATTCGCTTGTACATTCTCTCCACGCATTATCGCGCGCCGCTGTTATGGAGCGAAGAAGGCATTCGCGCGGCGGAGACCGGTTTGGAACGCATCCGCGCGGCAGTGCGCAATCTCAGCTCCCATCCCGCGCCTGAAAAAGAGAACGCGCTCGCAAAAATTGCAAACGAAGCGCGCGCAAAATTTATCGCGGCGATGGACGACGATCTCGGAACGCCGCAAGCGATTGCCGTGCTGTACGATTTGACGCGCGAGATTAATCGCGCGCGCGGCGAAGGCGCAAACGCGCCATCGCTCGCGCCCGCGCAAAATGTTTTGCGCGAACTCGCCGATGTACTAGGTCTGACGCTCAAAGATCCGGAGAACAAACAAACTGATGCCGCGCCGTTCATCGAATTGTTGATTCAAACGCGGAATGATTTGCGCGCGGCAAAACAATTTGCGCTCTCAGACAAAATTCGCGATGAGTTGGCAAAGTTGGGTGTGACGTTGGAAGATAACGCGCAGGGAACGAAATGGAAAGCGAA
>JACQEA010000324.1 GCA_016200825.1 Chloroflexota bacterium
CGCGAACGGCGACTGTTTGAAAATTCAATCCAGCGGCGTCACGCTCGATTGCACCGGTCACGCGATTCGCGGCGCGAATTTTTTGGGCAGCGGCATTTCCATTCGCAAGTACGGCGCGTTCGGATCGCAGACGCCGCAGTATGTCGAGATCAAAAATTGTCACGTCGCGGGTTTCAAGTACGGAATTTTTGTTGAGGCAGGAAAAAGTTTAGTGATTCGCGATAATGACGCGTCGAATAATTTTGACGATGTTGATCCGACGACGCGGTATGGAAATTTTCTCGGCAACACCGATGGCGGCGGAATTCGCGTCAACTATTCTGCCGATTCGCAAATTCTAAACAACACGACGATGCATCAAGCGATTGGGATTGACATTCGCAATTCCACCACCACCTACATCCGCAACAACAACTCGTCCGATAATTCCGCGTGGGGCGTAAATCTCATTCGCACGACCGCGAGTGAAGTGACGAACAATAATACTGCCGATAACATTCGCAAATGCACGTGGGGCGCGGGCGTGATTGGTTTTGGGTGCGATGCCGGTGGAATCGTGTTGCAGGATGGCTCGAGCGGAAATTTGATCGCGAATAATAATGTGACGGGTCGGAATGGCAACGGAATTTTTATCAAAGCGCATGCGTTGCCGTGCGGCAATAATAATTCGATTGTCGGCAACACGATCACCAATTTTCTTTACAACGGCGTTGAGCTGAGTTTTTGTGCGGGTAACAAAATCAACAATAATAATATTCGCGATGGGTTGGATGGTTTATGGCTGGGTTTCGCGCAAGGGAACGAAGTCAAAAATAATACGATTGCCAACATGCGGAATCACGGCGTGATCTCGTTGAACAGTCACGGCAATAATGTGAGCGGTAATCAATTCGTTTCCAATAACGAAGCGTTGTACTTTTATTCTGAGGATTACGATCACGGCGCGTTTTCATTTCTGCCCGCGGGCGATTATCGCTCGCACGATAATTGTTTGTGCGGGAATACGTTCACTTCCAATTCGGTCGCGATCCATTTGTTGGATTCGACCTATAACCAAGTTACCAACAACACGTTCAACAGTAATAATCGTTCCATTTACTTTCAGGGCAACGCGGAAGGAAACAATACACAAGGCAATGTCGGGCGAATTGATTTTGCGTTCGAGGTTGCGCGACTGCGCTGAATCGAAATTTGACAATTGATGCGGGGAGTGATACTATCGCCAGCGTTTCTTTTAACACTTTCCATACCGCGCGATTCATCGCGCGAGCGCGCATCGCCAAACCAACGCGGCAGTTTTCGCGAAATTGTTTGGTTGATGCGTTTGTTTATCGGTTAAAAAAAAATTTAGATATAGGAAGAGGGTGAATTCTCAATGACCGTCAAAAGTCGTGACGGCGAATCGTTCGACAGTTTGTTGCGTCGCTTCAACAAAGAAGTGATGGATGGCGGAGTCCTAACCGATTTACGCCGCCGCCGCTGGTTCATTCCCAAAGGCGAACAAAAGCGCATGGACGAACGCAAAGGTCGTCGCCGCGCGCGCATTCAACGTTTGCGTCAAGATCAAGAAGAGTAATTTATTCGCGCACGAAATAAAACGTCCGTCAAGTTATTTGGATTGAACTCGCCCCCGCGCGAAATTTATTTTTCGCGCGGTAGTTTTTTTGAGCCGCCATGAAAATTCCAAAACGATTGAACGACATCGAAGATTCGGTCAGCAAACAGATTCGCGAGGCGATGGAGCGCGGCGATTTCGATCATTTGCGCGGCACCGGCAAGCCGCTCGATCTGGGCGAGGACGCGCATGTGCCGGCGGAATGGAAACTCGCGTTCAAAATGCTCAAGGACGCGCAGGTCGCGCCGCAATGGATCGAGCAAGACAAAGAAATCCGAGCCGACGCGCGCGCGTTGGATTTATTTTTGGAACGGCAAGTCGCGTGGCAACGCCAACAGCGCGCGAATTTGAAATCGCTCGCGATTGAAAAAATTCCTGACGCGCACACGCAATTGCAAGCCGCGCGATTGCACGCTATCGCGGAATATCGGCGGCGCGCCACCGCGCTCAATCAAACGATTGATGCGTTCAATCTCCAAGTCCCGACGAGTCGGTTGCAACACGCGCGGGTAGCAATCGAAGACGCGCTTGAAAATTTTTCACGGGCGTGCGATCAAGCTTGAAAAATTTCCGTACCTACTCCGCAATCCTCAACGCGCGATGAAACCGCGTCGGTACTAATCGGCGCGCGAGCGCGCGTTCCTCCGCACCAAAAGTTCCCAAACCGATCAACAAAATTCCATAGATCAATCCCGCGAGCGGAATCGCGAATACTAATCCAACGCGCGGCGTGATCACCCATAACGCGACGCCCATCAACGCGGCGGCAAGCGCGGGCTGCCACGCAATCGTGAAAAAAGGAATGCCCGCGAGATTTTTTTTCACGGCGTAATAAAACGGAATCAGCAAAACCATTTCCGAAAAAATTGTCACGAGCGACGCGCCGACGTAACTCAACGCGGGAATGACGATCACATTCGCGGCAACATTGAACGCGACGCCGATGATAAAGGCTTTGGTCAAAAAACGTTGTTGTCCCAGCGCAATCAAGACGTAATGCGTCACGCTGTTGATGAAACTAAACGGTAAAAACCAAATCAAGACTTGAAGCGCAACCGCCGAATCGGGTAGAAATGCGTCGCCGCCAAAAACGCGAATGAGATCCGGCGCGATGAAAATCGTTCCGACCGTCAGCGGCATTGCGATCCACAATAAAAGTTTGAGCGACAAAATATACGCGCGCAACATCGCGTCCTTTGAATTCGCCGCCAGCCGCGCGAGCGCGGGAAAAATCGCGAGCGTAAAATTAGAGGGAATGAAATTTAACGCGTCGATAAATTTGTA
>JACQEA010000012.1 GCA_016200825.1 Chloroflexota bacterium
CGATTTGTTGCCAAAAGATTTTCTGGCGCATCTTTCGGTTGAGCGTCGTGAACAACAATGGCGCGAGCAATTGTGCGCGGAGAATTCGACGGCGTTTTGTTTTGTCGCAGAAGATGATTCGAAACAGATTGTTGGTTTTGCATCAGGCGGCGCGGCGCGGAGTGATCGCGAAAAATTCGACGGAGAGTTGTACGCGATCTATTTGCTCGAAGCGTATCAGCGGCGCGGGATTGGAAAAGAATTATTTGAGGCGGTTGCCGCGCGTTTGAAACGCGAAGGTTATCGCGCGATGTTGTTATGGGTGTTGGAACAAAACGCGGCGCGCGGATTTTATGAGCGTCTCGGCGGTAAATTTTTGCGCGCGCAACCGATTACGATTGGCGAAACAACGTTGGATGAACTCGCGTATGGTTGGGAATGGACGACGTAAAAGAAATATTGTTGCGGCAACTCCACAGCACCAACCCGGAAATCCGCGACGCGGCGACGGAAAAATTGTGGCGGCTCTGGTTCGGCGCGGCTGGTCCGCAAGAAGAGCATCGGTTGTTGCGCGCCGAACGGTTGGTGGAGATGGGTGAGTTTCGCGCCGCGGAAGAAATTTTGAATCGCGTGATTGAAGAACACAATGATTTCGCGGAAGCCTGGAATCGTCGCGCGACTCTGCGCTTTGTGTGGCATCGTTATGCAGAATCTATCGCGGATTGTAAAATCGTGGTGCAGTTAGAGCCGCACCATTTTGGGGCGTGGCACGGATTAGGTTTGGGCTTGATGCATTTGCGGCGTTATCCCGAAGCGATTCACGCGTTTCGCCGCGCGCTGGAAATTCAACCGTTCGCGCAAACCAATTGGGAATTGATCGGCGAGTGCTTGGGAAAAATAAACTAAAACAATCTAACCGCAAAGGCGCAAAGACGCGAAGAAGAACAAAAATATTATTTCTTTGTGTCCTTTGTGTTCTTTGTGGTAAAAAATTTGGAGGATAATCATGAAAGCTGTTCGGATTCATCAGTTTGGTGCGCCAGAGGTTTTGCAGTACGAAGATATTCCCGTGCCTGAACCCAAAGAGGGTGAAGTGCGCGTGAAAATTCAAGTGATTGGAATTAATTTTATTGATACGTATCGCCGCACGGGTTTGTACAAAATGGCGACGCCGTTTATTGTGGGCGAAGAAGCCGCGGGCGTAGTGGATGCGGTCGGCGCGGGCGTGACCGATAGCAAGATTGGCGAGCGCGTCGTATATTGTACGGTGCAAGGTTCGTACGCGGAATACGCGATCGTGCCCGCGTGGCGCGTCGTCCAGATTCCGCAAAATATTTCGGCGCGCGATGCGACGGCGATTTATTTGCAAGGACTGACCGCGCACTATCTCGCGCATGATACGTTTCCAATCAAATCGGGCGATACCGCGCTGATTCAAGCCGCGGCGAGCGGCGCGGGTCAATTGCTGGTACAGATCGCGAAAATGCGCGGCGCGCGAATTATCGGCACAACTTCATCGGACGATAAAGCGCGCATCGCGCGCGCGGCAGGCGCGGATGAAATAATCTTGTACACGCAAAAAGATTTCGAAGCGGAAACGAAACGCTTGACGAATGGCAAGGGCGTGGACGTCGTTTACGATTCGGTGGGCAAGACAACCGCGGAGAAAAGTTTGAACTGCTTGCGACCGCGCGGCATGTTGGTGTTGTGGGGAAATGCGAGTGGCGCCGCGCCCGCGATCGATCCGCTCGCGTTGATGGCAAAAGGTTCGTTATTCGTGACGCGCCCAACGCTCACGCATTATACGCGCGACCGCGCGGAATTGATTGCGCGCGCGAAAGATTTGTTTGCTTGGATGACGGCGGGGAAATTAAGAGTGCGAATTGACAAAACGTTCGCGCTCAAGGACGCGGCCGACGCGCATCGCTATGTCGAGAGCCGCGCGAGTGCGGGAAAGGTTTTGTTGATTCCTTGATCTAATTTTTCCACGGAAACACACAGAAAGACACAAAAGACTGAGGTGAGCGGAATAACGCAAGCCGCCCAGACTCCAAGATAAACCCACGCTTGCCAAAAACTGTACGACCCCGCCGGTAAAAATAAAATGATGCCGAGAATCACCATCAGGGTGAGAAAGCCCGAGGTTGTTTTCAAAATCAAGTTATTCATTACTTTGTCCTTTAACTCTACAAACTTTCCCACACTGAATGATACTTTTTTATTCAACGCTTGGTCACTTCTGTCAACGATTCTTTCTTGCCCGGATCGGTATGCTCTTTCTCGACGCCATTGTTCCATAACTCGGATTCACTCAGATCTATTTCATCATCCCAAGAAATGCCGTATCCCCCAGAATCAACTGTGACCGCTTTGAAGAATCCTTCATGCTTCAGCAAATGAAAACGTTCAAGACTGAGAATTCTCTGGCAATCATAAACTTTTTGAATTCCATTGACGAATGTCACCAAGAGACGTTTTTCTTTTAGAGGTATCACCGATTTGATTCTTGGAGGATTCATCGTGTTACTCCAATCCTGGCAAGCGCTTAAACAAGTTGCTGTTCCACATCTCTAACATTTCTGCTTGATATTGGGTTGCCCACTCTTTCACAAGCCGTTGCGCGCGCGATGGTAAATCTCCTTCGATCATCTCCAATGTTTGAATATTAAAGACCGCGTTATATTCCGCATAGATCGCGTGAAAATGCGGAACGCCGTGTTCGCTTTGACTAAAGTACATTTTGATAACGACACCGTAAAATCTAGCGATAACAGGCATATCGTTCCTTTTTTGTTTGGATTAATTTTTACTCGATACAAATTCAAGTATATCTCGACCAAACTAACAGTCAAGTCGTATTTTCTTCCCGACGCGAATGCGTGACAAACGTTCCATTCCGCAAATCCAACAACGCCTGCCGAATTTCTTCCTCCGTGTTCATCACGAACGGACCGTACGGAAAAATTGGCTCATGGATCGGCGCGCCAGCAATCAGCATAAAGCGCGCGGGCGCGTTCGATCCCGCGCGCACACGCACATTTTCTCCTTCACCAAACGCGATTAACCGCACCGCGCGGAATGGATCGCGCGGCAAATCGTTTTCTTCTCCGAAAATTGCTTCGCCTTCAAACAGATACGCGACGGCGGTGTGATGCAATGGAGTTGGCAGAAAAAATTCTGCATTGGGTTCTAACGTCACGTCAAAATAAATTGGTTGCGCGGCGATCTCGGTAACGGGTCCCGTGACGCCGTCAAATTTTCCCGCGACCACGCGCACGCGCGCGCCATTTTTTTCCACCGCAGGAATATTTTCCGCGATCACTTCTTGATAACGCGGCTGACTCATTTTTTGCGCGGCAGGCAAATTGACCCACAATTGAAAACCATCCACGCGACCATTCGGACTGCGCGTCGGCAATTCTTCGTGCAGAATCCCGCGCCCGCTCGTCATCCATTGCACATCGCCGGGCTCGATCACGCCAAGATTGCCGAGCGAATCGCGATGCCGCACATTGCCTTCGAGCATATACGTTACCGTTTCGATTCCGCGATGCGGGTGCATCGGAAATCCGACGATGGGCGAATCGCGCGGATCGTTGAACGCGAAATGATCGAACAACAAAAACGGATCGAACGGATTCGCGCGCGACGGTCCGAACGAACGGCGCA
>JACQEA010000310.1 GCA_016200825.1 Chloroflexota bacterium
GGCACATTCATACGCTTGAGCGCCGCGCCAAAATATTTTTCCATCAACGCGCGCGGAAACGCATCGTTGCCTGCGGCGACCGGCGTATGCGTCGTGAACACCGTCTCGGCGCGCACCGCTTGCCGCGCGTCCTCAAATGATTTACCTTGTTCCATCCATTCGCGCGTCCGCTCTAAAACTGAAAACGTGGAATGACCTTCGTTCAAATGCCACACGCGCGGCGCGATGCCGAGCGCGCGCAACGCGCGCACACCGCCCACGCCCAAAATAATTTCTTGCGCGATGCGCATCTCTTGATCGCCTTGATACAAACGCGCGAGCAATTCGCGATCTGCCGGCGCGTTAGCATCGAAATCCGTGTCCATCAAAAAAAGCGGCACGCGACCAACTTGGATGCGCCACACTTTGGCGTACACAGAGCGACCCGGTAATCCAACCCCAATCACAACTTCGCGTCCCTCTGAATTTTTCGCGGGGACGGCCGGCGCAAGCGCGAAATTTAATTTCGCGTGTTGCGCGATCTGTGTTCCATCTGCCGCGAGACTTTGTGTAAAATAACCTTGCGGGTACAAAAAACCTACGCCGACAAACGGCAAACCTAAATCGCTCGCTTCTTTCGTGTGGTCGCCGGACAAAATTCCCAAACCGCCCGAATAAATCGGCAGCGATTCGTGCAAACCAAACTCGGCGGAAAAATACGCGATTGGATGATCCACACCGTACGGAAAATTTGTGTTGAACCACGTCGCTTTGGCGCCGTGATACGCGTCGAACGCGGCGAATAATTTTCGGAGCGACTCGCGGCAACAAGCGCGTCCGCGTTCACTTCGCGCAAAAATGCGATGGGATTATGCTTGACCGTTGCCCACAACGCGCGATCCACATCCGCAAACGCGCTCGCGCCCGCGTTCCAACTCCACCACAAATTGTACGCCAACTCGCGCAAGCGCGCGATGCGTTTAGGCAGCGCGGAAATTTTCGCTTCCGTGTTTTGCAGATCGCGCGCCCGCGCGAGGGCAGATTCGCGCGCGCGCTGATGCGCTTCGCGCGCGGCAGTATATAATTCTTGATAATGGAGCGCGGCATGGTGCCATGAAAAATCTTGTGCCATGGCGCGCTGTTGCAATTGCCGCCATTGGCGCGGCGTTTCAAACGTTTGGACTGCGCGCGTGATCGCGGCGTACAGCGCCCACGCATCGTACGCGCGAAAAACAAAACCCGTGCCCGTGTTCGCGCGCGCGTCGAAATCTTGCACCGTGTCCGCGAGTCCGCCCGTCGCGCGCACAATCGGAATACAACCGTAACGCATCGCGATCAATTGATGCGTGCCGCTCGGCTCACTGCGCGAAGGCATCAACAACATATCCGCGCCCGCGGCAATTTTTCTTTCCAGCACCACATTCCACGTCAAAAAAATCGCGACGCGGTCTGGATATTTTTGTTGCAAGCGCGTAAAGAATTCGTGATAGCGCGGTTCGCCCGTGCCCATCAACACAAATCGAATCGGCAAATTGTCGAGAGCGGGTTCAATCGAATCCGCGACGAGGTCAATCCCTTTTTGATCGGAGAGGCGCGTAAGCATCGCGACGATGGGCGCGTTCGCGGTGGGTTGCAAGCCGCATTCTTTTTCCAGCGCGGCTTTATTGAGCGCGCGTTGGTCGAGCGTTTCCGCGTCAAACGTTTGCGCGATGTGCGGATCGCGCGCGGGGTTGTACGTTTCGGTGTCGAGTCCGTTCAGGATGCCGACAAAATGCGCCGCGCGGTCGCGCAAAATCGCGTCGAGTTTTTCGCCGGACTCGGGCGTGAGGATTTCGCGCGCGTAGGTTTCGCTGACCGCGTTGATTTTATCGGCGAACAAAATGCCGCGCGCCATAAAATCTACGACCTGCTGAAGTTCGGGCGCACTTGCGGCGTGCGTGATAAATCCGTACGGCGCAAGCCCCGCGATTTCCAAAACGCGATTACCAAAAATGCCCTGATACGCGATGTTGTGAATGGTGTACACCGTCGCGGTGTCGGCGAAAAATGGATCGTCGGCGTAAATCGTCCGCAGCCAATTGGGGACGAGCGCGGTGTGCCAATCGTGACAATGAATCAGGTCGGGCTGAAAATTCAGACGCTTGCACATTTCCAGCGCGGCGCGCGCGAAAAAAATAAATCGTTCCGCGTCGTCGGGATACATATAAATCCC
>JACQEA010000311.1 GCA_016200825.1 Chloroflexota bacterium
CGCGCGCGCGTTCGCGTTGAGCATGTTGAACATCACCGTCAATCCGGATGCCGCGCTGTACCGCAAAGCGAAAGAATTAAATTTCGGGCGCCCGGTCACAAATGAAATTTACGGCGTGATCGTTAGCGGCGCGCGCTATGTCGTGCAAGGTTTTGATAAAGGCGTGTTGTACGTCAAGGAAGGTGATTGGGGGAACGTCCAACAAACGCCGTGGTTAGGATGAGTCTGCCGCATCACGCCGACGTCGTTATCATCGGCGGCGGTTGTGTGGGCGCGAGCGTTGCGTATCATCTGGCGCAGCGCGGCGTGAAAAATATTTTGTTAGAGCGCGAAAAATTTTTGGGAATGGGCTCGACGCGCGCGGCGGCGGGCGGCGTGCGTTATCAATTTTCTACGCGCGTCAACGTTCAACTTTCGATTTATTCGCTCGACATCATTCAACACTTTGCAGAATTGTTTGGAATTTCGGCCGCGTACAAACCGATCGGTTATCTTTTTTTGCTGAGCAATGAAAATCACGCGCGCGCGTTCAAACAAAATCTCGGGTTGCAACAATCGCTCGGAGTTGACGCGCGCTGGGTGAGCGTGGAAGACATCGCGCGACTCGCGCCGCGTGTCAACTTGGACGGGATTATCGGCGGGACATTCGGCGCGCGCGATGGACTTGCCGATCCAAATTCGATCACGGATGGGTTCGCGCGCGCGGCGGCGCGTTTCGGCGCGCGCATTGAAACCGAAACCGCGGTCACAAATATTTCGCGCGATGCGCGCGGCATCGCGTCCGTGACGACAACGCGCGGCGAGATCGCGACGCGCACGGTTGTGTGTTGCGCGGGCGCGTGGAGCGCCGAGATTGGAAAAATGCTTGGCGTGGAAATTCCGATTGTTCCACTCCGCCGCCAATTTTTTATCACCGATCCCATTCCACACATTCCGCGCGATCATCCCTTTACGATTGAATTCAGCACGAGTTTTTATTTTCATCCCGATGGCGACGCGCTGGTTGTCGGCATGTCGAATCACGCGGAAACGCCGGGCTATAAATTCGCGGTAGACGAAAATTTTCGCGCGCAAACGCTCGCGCACGCGCTCACGCGCGTCCCGGCGCTCGCGGACGCGCGGATCGCGCATGAGATTGTCGGATTGTATGAAGCGACCCCGGACGCGCACCCAATTTTGTCCGGCGTGAAAAACGCGCCGGGTTTTTTTATCGCGGCGGGATTTTCGGGTCACGGCTTTATGCATTCGCCCGCCACCGGAAAAGTGATGAGCGAAATTATTTTGGACGGCAGATCGAAAACGATTGACGTTTCCATGTTGGATTATGATCGGTTCGCGGAAAGGCGGTTGATCGTGGAGGGAAACGTAGTCTAATTGTCGGATAGTCCAGTGGTCGAATAGTCCGCGACGATAAGACCATCAGACTATCCGACACAAAGACTAGAGTCCATATGTCTCTCTTCCGCGATTTTTTTCTCGCGCTCTCCACGCACGCGCGGCTGCGCCAACTCGTCACGACGTTTCCACTTTCGCGCCGCGTCGCGCGGCGATTTGTCGCGGGCGAAACGTTGGACGAAGCGATCCGCGTCGTCGAAAAATTAAACGCGCAGAATTTGGATGTAACGTTCGATGTGTTGGGCGAAAGTGTCACGAACGAAACCGAAGCGCGCGCGGCGAAGGACGAATATTTACGCGCGCTCGACGCGATTGCCGCGCACCGCGTTCGCTCGCACGTGTCGGTGAAACTCACGCAAATGGGTCTCGATCTGAGTCACGATCTCTGTTTGAAAAACATGCGCGAGATTGTGAGCAAAGCGCGCGCGCTGGGATCGTTTGCGCGGATTGATATGGAGGATTCGCGACACACGCAAGCGACGCTCAACGTGTACAAAACTTTGCGCGAAGAATTCGACAATGTCGGCATTGTGATTCAAGCGTACTTGTATCGCAGTGAGCAAGATGTAAACGCGTTGGTGGCAATGAATGCGCGCGTGCGCTTGTGTAAAGGCGCGTACAAAGAATCGCCGGAGATTGCGTTCCCGGATAAACGCGACGTGGACGCGAATTACGTGAAACTCGCGCAACTATTTTTGGAGGCGAACGGCGCGCGGGCTCGCGCGCATCTCGCGCTGGCGACGCACGACGAGAAAATTATTCGCTGGGCGCGCGCGTTGATCGCGCAAAACAATGTGCCGCGCGAACGGTATGAATTTCAAATGTTGTACGGCATTCGTTCCGATTTGCAAAGAAAACTCGCGGCGGAAAATTATCCGGTGCGCGTCTATGTGCCGTACGGAACGCATTGGTATCCGTACTTTATGCGGCGGCTCGCGGAACGCCCGGCGAATGTGGTGTTTCTGATTTCAAATTTGTTTCGATGATTTTGTAGGGGCGAGGCATTCGCCTGATTTAGGTTTCGAGAAATCTTGATTGGGATATCCTAATTTTGGGTTTATGAATCTTGCTTAGGCGAATGCCTCGCCCGTACGCGATGAAAAGATATGCGCGCAGAAACTATTTCCATCGGCACGGAATTATTGCTCGGCGAAATCACCGACACGAACGCGGTGTGGATCGCGCAACAACTCGCGCAAGTCGGCGTGGATTTATATTTTCGCACGACCGTCGGCGATAACGTGGGACGCATTGTGGACGCGATTCATCACGCGCTCACGCGCGCGGACGTGATCATCACGACCGGCGGCTTGGGTCCGACGGTGGACGATATGACGCGCGAAGCGGTCGCGCGCGCGACGAATCGTGAATTGATCTTGGACGAAAATTTGCTCGCGCAAATTCGCGCGATGTTTGCCAAATGGAATAGCGCGATGAGCGACAACAATGTGCGGCAGGCGTACATTCCGCGTGGCGCCACGCCGATTGAAAATCCGGTTGGCACCGCGCCGTGTTTTATCGTGGAACATGAAGGCAAGTACGTCATCTCACTCCCCGGCGTGCCGCGCGAAATGAAATATTTGATGGAGACGCGCGTCTTGCCATTCTTGCGCGCGCAAACCGGCGGCGAGCAAATTATTTTGAGCAAAACCCTGCGCACGTGCGCGGTGGGCGAAAGTATGGTGGATTCAAAAATCACCGATCTCGAAACCTCCACCAATCCAACCGTTGGTTTGATGGCGCACGCGGGACAAACCGACGTGCGCATTACCGCGAAAGCAAAAACGCGCGGCGAAGCGGAAAAAATGATTCAGGAAATGGAAGCGCGTGTGCGCGAGCGCTTGGGCGATTGGATTTACGGCACGGGCGATGAAACGGTGGACGAGGTGGTCGCGCGCATGTTGGCGGCGCGCAATTGGCGCATCGCGATTGCAGAGACGCACACGGGCGGAAAAATCGCGGAACGTTTACGCGCGCGTCCGGAAGGCGCGCGCATTATTAAATCCGCGATGATTCTCGATAACGTCACTGAGATCAATGAGCAGAATGCCGCGACGATTGCGGAACAATTTCGCGCGGTGAGCGGCGCGGAGATCGCGCTGGTGGTGTTGGGAACGAACGACGCGGATCAAACGATGTATAGCGAACGCACCGGCAACAGCGCGCTGGCGGTGGCAATCGAAAAACAAACGCGCAAGATGAATTATTCGGTGGGAGGAACGAGCGAACAAGCGCAAGCGTGGATTATTATTCGCGCGCTGGATGTCGTGAGAAGAATGGTGAGTCGTTAGTCGCGAGTTGCGCGTCTGGCAAAAAATTCTTCAACGAAACCAGCGGCAATAAATCTTTTTGCATCCACGCGCTATTTCAACGTCAAGGATTTAACTTCGAGTCTTGATTCATAATAGTCAACGCGGGCGGAAGTCAATCGGATTATTTTGCCCATCCGTAATCGTTTCGTTTTGAATTCAGAAAAACGAAAGAGTCGCTGGAGGAGATTAGGAATTTCGGGAATTCGCTCAAGAGGTAAGCTAATGTTTATCAAGCAAAAATGTTTACTCGGTTCTATTTTTCTCCAAAAGTCTTCAACATTAATCGTAACAAAAGTCGGTTGACGCGCTCGCCGCAAAAGAAAAGGGACTGCCTCATCTTTGATCACAGATGCCGGACGTAATTTGCGAATCGAAATCACTTGTCCGGGATACCAAATGGAAATCGCGTTTAATATGCGTTGATCGTGCAAATTCTCATCAACGACGATCATCGTCAGGCGGCAATGCGAAGAGGCAGAGTCGAGTCTAGCAATGCACGATTCGCCAAAAGAACTGCTTCGACCACTGCGCGTGCCTGAATGCGGCTTTTAGAATATGCCTTGCTGATTTGCGACACCGTCTCGCCCTTGGCAATCAACGCGAGGATGATCCGCACCTCAAGGCGCGTATATTTAAATGTCGGTCGTCCACCGCAAATGCCGGGCGCGGCGACGATATATTTTCCGAGCGGATAATATTCGTATGTTTCGCCGTTTACGTTTTCCCGGACAAGTTTGCGGCGCGTGAATTTTGATCCGTTGGCTCGGTGATCAGTGGTGTTCATTTTTCTAATCCTTTGTGAATGGAATTATATGCGAAATGTCTAACGCATTCAAGTCATCAGCGATCTGAAAGGAGACTCTCTCAATGCCAGAAACCAATCCGCAATTCGTGTGGGTGGACGGAAAGCCGGTCGCGTGGAACGACGCGACGATTCACATCACGCATGTCGGTACCGCGGGCGTGTCTTCGGTGTTTGAAGGGATTCGCGCGTACTGGAACGCAGACAAGAAAAAATTATTTGTGTTTCGCTTGGACGCGCATCTCGATCGGTTTGCGCAATCCATTCGTTTGATGCGGATGAAGCAAACGTTTTCCCACGCGCAACTCAAAAGCGCGATTCTCGATCTCGTCCGCGCGAACCAACACG
>JACQEA010000312.1 GCA_016200825.1 Chloroflexota bacterium
CCTTTTTCCAAGCGCAGTGAATCAATCGCGCGATAACCTGCCGCGACCAATCCATCTTTCTGTCCCGCGTCCCACAACACATCCCACAACCGCGCGCCGTACTCCATCGGACAATAAAATTCCCAACCCAGTTCGCCGACGTACGTCACGCGCACAGCCAGCGCAGGCACATCGCCCACCGCGATATTTTGCGCGGTCATGTACGGAAACGCCGCGTTCGACATGTCCGATTTCGTCACGCGCTGCAAAATATAGCGCGCGCGCGGACCCCACAAACCAATCGTCGCGTACTGCGATGTCACGTCAACGATTTCGGCATCGGCATCATCAGGCATATTCAAACGAATCCACGAACGATCGTGCTCGCCGAACGCGGTGCCTGTGATGATGCGAAAGCGTTCTTCGGCGAGTCGCGTCACCGTGAAATCGCATTCGATGCCGCCGCGCGGATTGAGCATTTGCGTGTACACGACCGAGCCGACGGGTTTGTCAATGTCGTTGTCGCACAGATATTGCAGCGCGCGTAACGCGTCCTTGCCGCGAATTTCAAATTTGCTGAACGATGTTTCGTCGAACAAGCCCGCGCGTTCCCGTGTGGCGAGATGCTCGGTTTCGATAGCGGGCGAGTAATTCTTTGACATCCATCCACGCGGTTTGTAGAGATTGGAGATTGGAGATTGGAGATTGGGATTTGAGATTTGGGAGTTGGGATTTTCGTTTGACGCAAACCAATTCGGCCGCTCCCATCCCGATTTTTCTCCGAAACTCGCGCCCAGTTCCTTCAACCGATAATACGCGGGCGAAACGGACGCGCGGATTCGCGTTCTTCGTACGGATAGTGGACGTCGTAATATTTCGCGTACGTTTCGACCGTGCGCGCGAGCGTGTACGCTTGCGATGAATAGTTCGAACCGAATCGTCGCAGATCGAGCCGCCACAAATTCCATTCAGGATGTCCTTCGATGATCCATTCCGCCATCGCTTTGCCGATGCCGCCCGCGCTCGCGAGACCGTGCGCGCAGAACGCCGCCGCGACCCAGAACCCTTTCACGGTTGTCGGTCCCAGCAAAAATTCCGCGTCGGGTGTGAATCCTTCAGGTCCGTTCAGCAGCATGTTCACTTGCGCGTGCTCGATAATCGGCGTGCGCTTGATCAGCCCATCCATCAGCGGCGCAAAGCGGTCCCAATCGGGCGGCAAAAGTTTGTTGTTGAAATCTTGCGGAATGCCGTCGAGAAAAGTTGGCGCGGGTTGTCGTTCGTATCCGCCCGCGATGAGTCCGCCAACTTCTTCGCGCCAGTAAACGAGATTGTCGGGATCGCGCATCGTCGGTAAATTTTTTGGCAAATCTTTAATCGGGCGCGTGATGAGATAAAGATGTGCCATCGGAATAATCGGCAAATAAATTTCAACCATCTTCGCGATTTCGCCCGCCCATTGTCCCGCCGCGTTCACGACGATTTCGGTTTCAATCGCGCCTTGATCGGTGACGACGCTCTGCACGCGATTATTTTTTATCGCGATGGATTGCACGCGCGTGTTCGTCAAAAATTTTGCGCCGCGATTTTTCGCGCCCGTCGCGAGCGCTTGCGTGACGCCGCTCGGATCAATGTAACCGTCCGTTGGCAGATAGACCGCGCCGCACACGCCATCGGGATTCATGATCGGAAAAAGTTTTTGCGCGTCTTGCGTGCTGATGAGTTCGAGCGGCAGACCGAACGATCGCGCGAGCGCGACCTGGCGTTTCAATTCTTCGAGCCGTTCAGGCGACGACGCCAGACGCAGACTGCCGACCTCGCGCCAATTTGGATCGTAACCCGTTTCGTCTTTGAGGCGGCGATACAGGTCAACGCTGTAGCGAATCATTTTGGTGAGGTTGACATCGGTGCGCAGCTGACCGACGAGACCCGCGGAATGAAACGTCGAGCCGCTCGTCAGTTCACTGCGCTCGACCAGAACGATCTCGCGCCAGCCCATGAGCGCGAGATGATACGCGATGCTGCAACCGCCCACGCCGCCGCCGATGACGACGACGCGGGCGTGAGTGGGAAAATCTGTCAAGGAGAAACCTTTATTGCCACAGAATCACACAGAAACACACGGAAGAAAAAAATCAGAAGCCTCTTCTGTACCGTTTTGTGTAGTTCTGTGGCCAGATCACTTGCGCGAGACAAATTCATATGCCACTGAATCACACAGTAACATATGGAAAAAATTTCTGTGGAATTCTGTGTGCTTCTGTGGCTATATTATCAGTCTTTTGTGTTCGCAACGTTTTTCACCGAAATTCAAAAGCAAGCCAACACGAATCCCTGTCGCTTTCAAATAGTTGAGCAATTGCGCTTCATGCTTCGCGTTGTATTCTTTTTCCGTTTTGATTTCAACAATTACTTTCCTATCTACAAACAAGTCTGCTATGTACGCCCCGACCAAGACGCTTTTGTACATCACATCAATTGCGAATTGTTGTTGAAAGACGATACCTGATCGCTTGAATTCCTCAGCAAGAGAATTTTCATAAACCTTTTCCAAGAATCCATAGCCAAGCACTTTCCAAACCTCAAACGCCGCGCCAATGACCTGTCGAGTCAACTCGCCATGAATGAATTCAGGCATCTTCGCCTCCTTGAAATATGCCACAGAATCACGCGGAAACATACTGAAGGAAAATATTTTTCTGTGTTCTTCTGTGTGTTTCTGTGGCTAGAATTTTTGTAACGACTCCAAGTACCGCGCCTCGCGTATCATCCCCGCCCCGCGCGCAAAATGCTTATCCGCGTACCCGCGAAAATCGAAATCAAGTTTCGAGATGCCGATTTGCACCATCGCCCACATCGCCTCGCGCACATCGGATGCGATTTTCATCAACGTGTGTCGCGCAACACGCCGCACTGTAACTTCGCCAAAGTATTCCACAAGCAAAAATTTGTCCTGCTCCTCATCCAACCCGTGATGCACCGCAAAATTCGCAAGATCGAATGCGGGGTCGCCCATGCCCGCGTATTCCCAATCAATGATGCGAATGTTTCCGTCATCGAGAAAATTTTCGTTGAGCAAATCGTTGTGGCACGGGCGCGGCACAAATGACTCGCGAGCGAACACGGCTTCAATCTCGCGCAGCCGCGACATCAGCCAATCAAAGTTTGCGGGAAATGCGACGCTGTACCGCCGCGCAGTTGCCGCGTAATCCTCAATCGTTCGGAACGGCGAAAACGCTCCTGGGATGACAGGCAATGCGTGGATTTGCTTTAGCACGTGCGCGACGCGGCGGATATTTTCGGGCTGGCTGATTTCATCGCGCGGGATTGGGCGCGCGTTCAGGAATCGCGTGACAAGATAACCTTCGGGTTCCATAAAGTAAATTACTTCAGGCGCAATGCCAATGGTCGCCGCCGCAACGTTCGCCGCGTATTCGTGCTGGCGGTTGATGCCGAGCAGTTCGGTGTCCGCGCCGCCGATGCGCAATACAAATGATTCGCCGCCAATGTCCACGCGGAAATTCTGGTTCGTAATTCCGCCGCCCAGCGGAGTGGTCTTGATGTCGCGCGCGTTTTTCCACATCGGCACGCGGGCGAGGGTTTGTTCGAGCGTCAGAGCCATGGAAATATCACCACAGAGGTCACAGAGAGCACAGAGAAAGTTTTTTTGTTTTTCTCCGTGTCCTCTGTGTTCTCTATGGCTAGAATTATTTCTTCATTGACGGGAGAACGAGGTAATCCACCCAGTTCCGAAATTCCTGCTGTCTAATCTCCCGCGTCAACACATCGTCGCCGACCTTTAACTCTCTGCGCAATTCTTTTGCTTCAGGATTTTTTGCCAACGCGATCATTTTGTCCGCGAGTGTTTCAACTTCGCTCCCCGCTTTGAAAAATCCTTCCTTCGTCAACGGCTCTTTGCGCGCGATGAGCAAGCGCGCCATTTCGTACAGGTTGAATTCGGGATGATATTGCGTCGCCCAGAACGTGCCCTTGCCGCATTTCACTTCGAGCGATTGTACCTGCGAATGCGCGTTCGTCGCAAGGAGCGTGCCGCCTTGCGGAATTTTTGTGACGATGTCGAGGTGCATAATGAATCCGTCGAATTTTTCTGGCTTGCCTTTGTAGAGCGGATGCTTTTTGCCCGCGTCGGTCAATTGAATATCGCGCGCGATGCTCCACTCGCGACCTTTCGGATTTTTCTCCACGGTGCCGCCCGCCGTCGTCGCCGCCATTTGCACGCCCCAACAACTGCCCATTTGCGGCACGCCCGCGTCGTACACCGCGCGGCAAAATTCGATTTGGCGCGTCACGCGCGGATCATCGTGATGATAGATCGTGAGGTTCGATCCCGTCCACGCGTAGCCGTCGTACGAATTGAGATTCGTTCCACTAGGCAACGCGGTATCGAGATCCGCGATATAGAGCGTGTCTATTTGCGCGTTCGGCGTATACTGTTTGAAAAAATCTTTGTACAAATCATCCGCTTGCGCCACGCCCGACTCTGCCAACACTTTGCGATTCGCCGCGGGATAGCCGTTGATGACGCAAATCTTGAGATTGTCTTTGATTGGCACCTGCCCCTCCATGAATTAGCCACAGAACCACACGGAAACACACGGAAGAAAAAAGAAATATTTTTCTGTGTACTTCTGTGTGATTCTGTGGCAAAAATTTATTCGTTCGAAATGAAAACTGTTTTGTATTCGCTGTAATGCTCCAGCGCGATCATGCCTTGCTCGCGCCCGATGCCGCTTTGCTTGACGCCGCCGAACGGGGCTTCGATGTGCACGCTCGAACTCGAATTGATCGAGAGCATTCCCGTTTCAATTCCGCGCGCCACGCGCATCGCGCGACCGATATCGCGCGTCCACAGCGATCCCGACAGTCCGTAATTCGAATCATTCGCGATTTGCACCGCGTCGGCTTCGGTGTCGAACGGAATCATCGCGACGACGGGTCCGAAAATTTCTTCCTGCGCGATTCGCATTTTGGTATTCACATCGGCGAAGACGGCGGGCATCAAATAATTTCCTTTTGCGAGCGCGCCGTCCTTTGGAATTTCACCGCCGATTACGCGATGCGCGCCTTCCGCTTCTCCAATCGCGATGTACTGCGCGACTGTTTCGCGATGCGCGCGCGTGATCAGCGGACCCATTTCCGTTTGCTCATCAGCCGTATCGCCGACGCGCAGCGTTTTCACTCTTGCAACGAAGCGCGAAACGAACTCGTCGTAAATTTTTCGCTCGACCAAGAACCGACTGCGCGAGCAACAATCCTGTCCCGCGTTGTCGAAGACCGACCAGAGTGAAGACTCGATGCACGCGTCGAGATTCGCGTCCGCGAAAATAATGTTCGCGGATTTGCCGCCGAGTTCAAGCGAGACGCGCTTGATGCCATCCGCCGCGAGCTTCATGATTTGCGCGCCAACCTCGGTTGAGCCAGTGATAGAAATTTTTCGGACGAGCGGATGCTGCACGAGCGCGGGACCTGCGAGCGCGCCCGACCCAGGAAGCACGTTGAACACGCCAGGCGGAACGCCCGCTTCCAGACATAGTTCGCCGAATGCGAGCGCGGTCAACGGCGTGACGCTCGCGGGTTTCAAAATGACCGTATCGCCCATCGCCAGCGCGGGCGCGATTTTCCACGCCGCGATCATCAGCGGAAAATTCCACGGCGTGATCAGCACGCACACGCCAAGCGGCTCGTGGAACGTAAACAGGGTCCCATCTTTAGCGGTAGGAATCGTTTGCCCGAAAAATTTGTTCACCGCGCCCGCGTAATACTCGAACGTGTTCGCGACGCTTTCCAATTCCCAAGATGTTGCCGAAATCGGTTTGCCGCCGTTGCGCGATTCGAGTTGGCGGAAGGTCATCATCTTA
>JACQEA010000313.1 GCA_016200825.1 Chloroflexota bacterium
CCGGGCTCGCGCGGCGACTAGACGAACTAGAAGCGAAATATGACGAGCAATTCAAAGTAGTGTTCGATGCGATTCGCGAATTGATGAACTCGCCTAAACAGCCACAACGTCAAATTGGATTCAAAATGAAGGAGCGTCGAGGGCGTTACGTTGTGCAACGCCGAAAACAAAGACACTAGAGCGAATCAATCATTGCCAGAACCCAATCTCGTCATCGGTCGTACTTTGTTCACGCTGATGGGCGTCCCTTGGAAATGGACTTCGAGGGCGTGGCAATTCATTCCGTCGCGCGTTGCGTTCTGCATGGTAATCGCATTGCTCAGTTTACAAAATGAAAATGTTGCGACGCGCTTGCTTTACGCTTTACTCTTTGCGCTTTTACTTTTGTTCTCCCAATTCTTTCACATCGTCGGTCACACGCTCGGCGGAAAATTTGTGGGCGCGCCGATGAATGAGAATCTGATTGTGGAAAATAAAATCTGGACGCGCTATGACGACAATTCGCGCGAGTTGCCGCGCCGCGTGCATCTTGGGCGCGCGCTGGGCGGACCGTTGTTGAGTCTCATCATTGGATTGATCGCGCTTGCCGCATGGAATTTTTTTGGTGGCTATTTGCTTGCGTTTCTCGCGACGGTGAATTTGCTCGTGGTAGGATTTGGCATCCTATTGCCGTTTCCGAATGTGGACGGACAAGTGATTTGGAGAGAGCTGAGAAGGAAATAAAAGTTCACCACTGAAGCGCGGAGAACGCAGAGGAAAATTTTTCTTCGTATTCATAATGAAACTTTCAACTCTCCTCCTCATTAACGCGATTGCCGCATTCATCAACGCGCTCGGCTTTATTTTCGCGCCTGCGCAATTGCTCGCGTTTCATCTCGGCGTGCTTGGTTCGACTGGCGAATGGATTGCGCGCGAGTTAGGCGGCTCGACGATTGGTTACGCGGTCTTGTGTTGGCTTGCGCGCGATGTGCGCGATGCCGCCGCGCGTCGCGCGATTGTGATCGCGTTAGGAGTAAGTTGGGGAGTCGGTTTTGTCATCGCGTTATTCCGGCAATTCGCCGAGGTCGCGAATCAAAACGGCTGGAGCGCAGTCGCAATTTACTTTTTGTTCGCGGCGGGTTATGCGTATTTCTTTTTCAAAGGCAAAATGGAATGATGCCCTTTCAGACCACAACCCGCGTCACCGAAAACACTTATCGCCTCGCCGAACCCATCGGCATTCTCGCGCCGCAGTTTGGCGTCAAGACCGTGAATATGTATCTCGTCGTCGGTACGGAACGCGCCGCGCTGATTGATTCTGGAATGGGCATTGGAAATCTACGCGAGGAGATTCGCCAACTCACCGCGTTGCCGGTGATTGTTCTGAACACGCATTATCATTGGGATCACACCGGCGCGAACGCGCAATTCGACGACATTGCGCTGAATGAAATAGAATTGGATTTGTACGCGCCAGAACCGGAGATGAGTGCGTATCGTCGCGCGATGGAAAGTCCGGACGTGCGCGCCGCGCTGCCGCGCGATTTCGATCCCGCGACGTACCGCATCATCCGGCAACCAATCACGCGCAAATTGTGCGATGGCGACGTGATTGATCTCGGTGCGCGATCACTGCGCGCAATTCACACGCCCGGTCATTCGCCGGGGCACACCGCGTTTTTCGACGAAGCGCGCGGCGCGCTCTTCACTGCCGACACCGCGATTCGCGGTCCGAATTACGCGTGTTTTCCCGGCAGCGATCCACGCGCGTACGCGCAGAGCGTTCGCGCGTTGAGCGAATTGCGCGGCGTGAAAACAATTTTGCCCGGGCACGATGAGGTTGTCACGGATCCAAATTTCTTGCGCGCGCTCGCGGACGCGGCAGACGCGGCATTGCGCGGCGACGCGCGTATCGCGCAGACGAACGCGTTGCTCAAACGTCAGCAATTTGATTTCGGCGCGTTTTCAATTTGGTTTCCGATGTGAAAATATTTTAACCACAAAGGGCACGAAGAACACAAAGGAAAAACAAGAAATTTCTTTCTTCGTGTTCTTTGTGATCTTTGTGGTGAAATTTAA
>JACQEA010000083.1 GCA_016200825.1 Chloroflexota bacterium
CGTCGCGGAAGAATCGAAAAATTTATCGCGCATATGGGCGCCGTTTTTTCGCGAAGGCGAAAAGCGCGGCTACATAGTTGATCTGCGCAACGTACCGTTGCAAATCGCGATTTTCGCGGACGCGCGGCACGCGCCGCCGCATACCGGCGGCGAACTCGGACACATCATCGGCGCGTCGCTCGCGGCAATGAACATGTGGCTCGCGACGCACGCGCTCGGGCTCGGCGCGTGTTATTGGAGTCACATGATGCCGGATAAAATCAAAGCGATTCTCGGCGTGCCGCATCATTGGGATTTTATCGGCTTGCTCGGCATTGGGTCCATTGACGGCGATGGTTCGCCAGATGGTTACAAAACGAGCGACGCGAATTATTGGGAACGCCGTCCGATGGAAGAGATCGCGTTTTACGAATGGTTCGGCGCGAAAAAAGGCGACGCGCCGCCACCGGAAAAAATTGCGTTGTTAAAAGAATATCTCGGATTATGATTTTGGACGCAGATGAACGCGGAACACGCTGATCAAAACAATTTTTTATCCGTGTTCATCCGCGGGAATCCGCGTTCCAGTATTTTTATGCCCGACGAAAAAATTCAAACCGCGATTCAAAATTGGTTGCCGCGTTTTCTCGCGCAAGGCGTCGAGTACCACGATTTTGTGCGCACGACCGCGCGCATCGCGACGTGGGACGATTGGTGCCGCGAATGGCGCGCGAGCGGCGACGCGCATTTCACGCGCGCGCAAGCCGCGGAAAAAGAAAAGCGCGCGATCACGGCGGGCGAAGCGTACATCGCCGCCGCGCTCGCGTATCACTTTGGCAAATTTTTATTTCAAGATCATCGCGATGAATACGCCGCCGCGCAGCGCGCGAGTGTTGACGCGTACGCGCGCGGCTTGAAACTGCTCGATCGCACCGCGCAGCGAATCGAAATTCCTTTTGAGAATTCAAATCTCATTGGAATTCTACGTTCCCCTCTTCTTTTAGGAGAGGGGCTAGGGGTGAGGTCTGCTCCTCTGCGCCCCTGCCCCCTTGCTCTCCTCCTCCCCGGTCTCGATTCTTGCAAAGAAGAATTTTTCTATTGGGAAAATGTTTTTCTCGCGCGCGGATTCGCCACTTTTTCGCTCGATGGTCCGGGGCAAGGACAAGCCGCGCAGTTGTATATTCGCGCGGATTACGAACGTGCGGTCGCGGCAACTCTCGACGTTCTGTGCCAACGCGCGGATGTAGACGCGAAAAGAATCGGCGTCGTGGGTGTTAGTTTGGGCGGATATTACGCGGTGCGCGCGCTCGCGTATGAGCCGCGTGTGCGCGCGGCGGTGGAGATCGCGGGACCGTACGAGTGGGGCGCATGTTGGAGCAATTTGAACGCGCTGACGCGCGCGGCATTTCAATATCATTCCGGCGCGCGGGATGAAACGGACGCGCACAATCGCGCGCAAAAATTATCGCTCGCGGACGCGGCGCGGCAAATCACGCGCCCGCTGTTGATCATTCACGGCAAGCAGGACAAATTGATTGCGTGGGAACACGCGCAGAAAATCGCGGACGCGGCGCGCGGCGAATTGGTGTTGTATGAAAATGGGAATCACGTCTGCAACAACATTCCGAATTTGTATCGCCCGCGCGCGGCGGATTGGTTGAGGGAGCAACTCTTATGCTAAAAGCCAATTCTCTAATTTCAATTCGCTAATGCGATCAAAATGCTTGATGTTATTTGTCACTAGAACTCGATTTTCTGCAATCGCAGTGCTGGCAATCAGCAGGTCAAAATCTGTAATGAGTTGACCGGATTTTTGTAATGTGGATTTCATTTCGCCAAATTTTCTTAGGGCAACCAAACTTAATTGAAGAATGTCTATCCCATTTGTAAAAGTTTCGACTTGACCTAGGTTCTCATTCATTCGCGCGGAGTTATATGCGCCATAAAACAATTCGGCGATTGTAATGACGGATATCGCTATCTCGCTCGCGCCGGCCTTATAAAATCGATCTCGAACTGTGGCGTTGCCTTTTAACCAGTAAATGCAAATATCGGTGTCGAGAATAAAATTCATAGCTCAACATTGCGTGAGGAAGTGGTTCGGTTCGCGTAAATTTCTGAAACGATCTCTTCGGCGGAACGTGGGTCATTCCACGCACCGAAGGTAGCTAGAAAATCGCGCGAAAATTTTTTTCGTATTCCGTTCCGACGCGTAACGCGGAGACGGATTTCTGCGCGGATAACTCGACGCACAGTTTTCGTGATCAATGAGTCTAATTGTTTGAGGGTCATTCCATTAACCGGACGGTTTCCAAGCGCTCGCGATTTCATTCCAACCTCCATCGTCCATATTATAGAACAAAATGCTAGAATTGACTACTGATTCTTTTCCCCGCTTCTCCTCTGCCGAATTCACGCGTCGCGAACAACTCGCGCGCGAGCTGATGCGCCGCGCGGATTTGCGCGCGCTGATCATCTTCGGCAATTCCGGTATCAATCGCCACAATCAAGCGAATGTTTTTTGGCTTACCCACTATCTCGATCTGCATCACAGTTATTTGATTTTTCCAAGGGAAGGCGCGCCGACATTGCTCGTCGGTTTAATCAATCACGTACCCAACGCGCGCAAAATTTCGGTCATTGCCGATACGCGGTGGGGCACGTACGAACCGGGCAAAGCGATCCGCGAGCGATTGAGAGAAATAGAGATTGCGCGCGGGCGCGTGGGTATGGTCGGTGTGAACGCGAGCTTTGGAATGGGAATGCCGTATCAACATTTCGCGGATGTGCGCGC
>JACQEA010000084.1 GCA_016200825.1 Chloroflexota bacterium
CCCGATTTGCCAATGAATAAATAACGAACGCGTTGGCGCGCGAGCGCATCACGAATTTCTTGCGCTTGGCGATAATCAAAGGCGGCCATAACCCAACCATGCCGGCAAATTCTTTTCACACCATTGGCGGTATTCTTCCATCGTATCAAATGACCGATACGACGCGTCATCCAGCACCGGTTTGTACGTCTTGATGAATGAGTAACGCATTCGCACTTCCAAAGGACGGCGCGCCGCGGCTTCAAAATCCTCTAACCATTCACGCGGAATGTTCAATTTTTCTGGATCAGCTTGACCACTCACACTTTATTTCACCTAATCTCCAAACGCCACATGCGTCCCGCTCAACTTGGGAATCTCTGCCAAGCGCGGCACATCTTGCTCACCTTGACAGATAGTGCAACAATCGAGACCACATTTGAAAGTCTTGAGCGGCACCCACGTCGTTTCGTACAGATACAACTGCAGATTTGCAAAATTCTTGTTCTGCGGAGCGAGATCCTGTTTGTTCAGTTGCGCAATCACTTGCAGAGGTGGATCGAAGACAATGGTCGTTTTGCCATTCTGATCCATCACGGTAAAGTTGAGCAGGTTTCTGTAGTATGCAACGTTGGAGGGCGGGGTTAGGTTTTGAACAGGGAAACTCGTGAAGGAGAGTTTCTTTGGAGCGGTTGATTGTTTCTGATTGGGCCAGAAAAAGAAAATTCTTTCCTTCTGATTTTCCTGTGCAAATTCAATGCATACTCCCTTCGCGCCTGTGACGACGCAAGAGGTCACCACTTTGCAGTCACCTTGTTTCTCCCCATCCGTCGAACAACGTGCGAGTAGCGGCGGTGCAGAGGTAGGAGCTACAGTCTTAGGAGCTACAGTCTGCGGTGGCGCGGGCAAGGCAACAGAGGCAGGAGCTACAGTCTTAGGAGCTACAGTCTGCTGTTGCACAGGCACTGCGCACCCGGTAAGAGCCATTACAATCACAATTACTGCAAGCAAGAAAAGCACTTGCAGGGATAATGTATATTTCATCGTCATTCCCCTTGATGAGAAACAATCATATCGGTTCATTGCACGAAACTCGTAACATTATCTTTGTTTTCTCCGCCTCCTTTGCCGATCCAATTGATTCAAACAACGCGAGGGCGCGTCGGATCATATCACATCCTTGGGCTTGCGCAACAGGATCGAAAGCACTGAATTGTCCATAACTGCGATACAACCGCGCCAATTCAGGTTGATTTCCAACGGTCTCCAAAATTTCCATTGCCGATTTAAAACTGATTTTGGCTTGATCCTGTTGCCCAAGCGCGGAATATGCTTCGCCCAATCCGCGATACGCTATTCCCTGCATTGGCTTTGATTCGACTGATCGCGCAAGTTGTAGCGTACGAGCTCCATAGTCGAGTGCGCGTGGAATCGCATTTTGGGAGAGATGGCACTCTGCCAAACCAGAAAAGACAACTGCTTGCATATACTCATTCCCAATGCTCGCGGCGAGTTGCGCGCTTTTTTCCAAACAACGGATCGCGTTTTGAAAATCACCCTGCTCGCGATATACGTCTCCCAGATTGTTATACCCAATCGTCATTCGATTGCGATTACCTAACTTTTCGTAAATCTGAATCGCCTGCATGTAATGTTGCGCGGCATTCTCCCAATCGCCGCGCGCATGATAGATGCGGCCCAGATTGCCAAGCGCGTCCGCTACATCATCCGATATGTTCGCGCGGCCAAACGTTTCTAAACTCCGATTCGAACTCGCAAACGCGCGATCTAGATCGCCACTGTCAAGATAGACCGCACCCAATCGCATTTCCGCGCGTGCCACCAACAAATTATCGCGCGCCGCCTTGCCAAATTCAATTGCCTTTTCCAAGTGCTCACTTGCCGCGCGATAATCGCCGCGTCGGAAATGCGCCCAGCCGATACCCAGATGCGCGTCCGCAATCAGCGAATCATTTTGCGCGGCTTGCCCTATCTCCAACACTTTTTCATAATTCTCAACGGCCTCATCGAAACGACTACGAACGTGGTTACTCTTGCCGCGCACGCGGCAAACTTTTAGCCAATTGTCTTGCGATAACTGTTCGCGCGTCAAGACGCCGAGTTGCTCGAGCATCGAGTCCACGCGTCCCGCGCTGATGAGTTCAGATTCATGCTCGATCAGAATCTGCGCGGCGTTTTCATAGTCGCGCGCGTTTCGGTAATGATGCGCCGCCATCACATAATCGCGCCGAGAGATAAAATACGCGGCGGCTTTGCCGTTCAAACGCGTGTGCGCGTCTCGGTCCAAGTTGCGCTCGCAGTATTCACGCACGAGCGGATGCAAACCGATCTGTTCCAGCGCCCGTGCATAAACAATATGGCGATCCGTCAACCCATCTAGTACGCGTGTAATTCCCTTGACATTCTCTTCCGCCAACACTTCTTCGACGGCTTGATATGCGACGGGGATTTGAAAGATTGCCAGTGCGTCCAACACGCGTTTTTCAGAATCGTTGAGCGTGCCATAGATTTCCTTCATCAAGTAATCGCGGATATTACGTTGTCCCGCTAATCCTTGAATGAATTTGCCAATCGCGACCGGATCATTCTTGTGGGCGAGCAACCCTGCTATGCTCAGGCGCAAGAATTGCGGATTCCCTTCGACTTGGCGATACATTTCGCGAAAATCAGCATCAACAAGTTCAACGCGCTGCGCCGTGAGAAATGCGCGCGCGTCCGTTTCGTCAAAACCAGACAACTCTTCACGCGCCACTTCGCCCAGAAACGCTGGTACCTGTCGCGTCATTACTACAAAGCGAGTCGGCAATTCGCTTTCGCGATAGAGAAATCGTTTCTGGATTCTGCCAAAGAAAAAGGTGATTTCCTCGTCGCGCAAGACCACATGCAGATCGTTGAGGCACAATGTGTATTCGCCGCTCGCGAGCAAACTGAGCATCAATTCAAACCGCGCGGCTTTATCGCGCCGACGCGACGCGTCCGTTTCGCTCTGCAGAAAATCCCAGAGTTCCGTCTTGCCGTCTTGCGCTAGGAACGCCGCAATGTCCCACACAAAGATTTCGGCATTGTTCTTGACGGTGGAATCGAAATCAATCCAAAAGACGCGGCGTCCGCGCTTTTGCTCTTCTCTAGCAAGCAACGCGCCGAGCGTCGTCTTGCCTACGCCGGGCATTCCTTCGATAATCAAAAAGTGATCGCGTTCCAATTGGTCGCGATAGCGTGCGAGTTCTGTTTGATGACCGATGAACGCGGGAATAATGGGAATTGGATCCAGCGGGCGCTCACGAAAATCTTGAGCACTCACGCGGTCCCTCAAGAAGGGCTGAATCGCAGTATTGACTTTGTCTGCCAGGTCTCCGGGAGAATCAAAATGCGCGACGACGTGCTCGAGTTTCATTTCGTCTTTGAGTTGTTTCAGCCGCACCATTCCATTCGGGTCAGTTTCCACATCTGCAGGGTGAATCTCTCCCTTTTTTTCGTCAATCAAAAAGAGCAGGCGGGCCTTATCCTGCTCTACGGCACAACGATACTCGATTTCTGTAAACGACTGACCAGTCTCGGGATCGATCGATCCATAGCGCATACCGACGATCCCAAGGTATACATCACAATCCGCTACCTTCCGCCGTATTAATTCAGCGGGCTTTGAGTCGGACGCGCTGAATGCCTCCATGGCGATCCATTCAATCGGAACGTCTTGCAGACGCAAACGATCAAGCCCCTCAATTACGCGGCGGCGATACTCTTGTAGGTCTTGAAAAGTGGAAGAGATAAAGATCTTCACTTACGCGTCTCCTTTGACGCCACTCAAACGCGATGCTTTCGATGCATCTCCCAAAACATTTTTTGGCGCACGAAGGCGTAATACGCCATCAACGCGCTCAACCAAAAACCATGCGCGCCATCTTTCCATCCTTCTAGGATTATATACCTTCTCCATATCTCGCGCAACGGCTGACCGATAAATCCGCGCACACGCGCGCGTTTTCCTTCCCCAAACCAAACTTGCGCTTCATAACGCGTATACGCGATTTGTTTCGCGCGAAATTGCGTGAGCGAATCGTAATTGTAATGGATCAACGCCGCCTTTAACACGCCCGCTCTACCTTCCCACACCAACAATTCGTGAACATGCCGCGTTGGATCGAATTTGCCGAAACCTTTTTTCAAGACGCGCGGTTGATAATCCGGCGACCAGCCCGTGTGTTTGATTTCTTTTCCAAAAATAATATTGCGGCGGGCAACCCAAAAACCGACGACGGACGATGGACGATGGACAGATTCAAGAATTTCCTTGCCTAACTCTGGCGTCGCGCGCTCGTCCGCGTCCATAAAAAAAATCCACTCGCCGCGCGCGAGTTCAATCGCCGCATTACGTTGCGCGGCATAATTATCGAACGCGCGCTGTTCGACGCGCGCGCCACATTCCCGCGCAATCTCAACCGTGCGATCCGGACTGCTCGAATCGAGAACTAAAAGTTCATCCGCAAATTCGCGGACGGAGGCAAGGCAATCGCGAATATGTTTTTCTTCGTTGCGAGTGAGAATGACAACAGAGAGCGTCATGGTTTATAACGTCGTATACGAACCGAGTCTGCAAAAGTTAAACGACAATTGCTTTGTTCGCGCGCAGAAGGATTTGTGTTATAATCTCTTTGGGAATTTCAAAATGGTTCGAACATCAACCCGACTGCAGTTACCGCTATTCCGAGAACCAAGTAAAGAATTCGCTCCGACTGATCGGATTAATGTTGAAGCGACTCTAAGACTATTGCTCCAACGCGACTTGACATTCAAAGGCGAAAAGACAGATTACCCGGCGCATAAAATTCACGCTTTCGCCGCAAAATTTCCCCCACAACTTCCACGCCTCTTTATCCGCGAACTAACTCAACCTGGTGAGTATGTTCTCGATCCAATGTCTGGATCTGGAACTACATTGGTCGAGTCTATTTTGTCTGAGCGAAATTCGATTGGAATCGATCTCGATCCGCTCGCGGTCATGATAGCGCATGTCAAAACGACAACTCTCAATTTGCCGCGGTGTGTTCAAATTGGTGAAGAAGTATTGCAAGAAGCAAGGACAGAGCTACAATCTTTTACTCAGTCGAAATTAGATGAAATGTATTCATCACAAGCCATTGCGTTTTTCGATTATTGGTTTGAGAAACACACTATCCAAGAGCTTGCCTCCTTGGTCAGAGCAATCCGCAGAATACAAGATTCTAAAATCAACACATTTCTCCAAGTTGTATTTTCATCTGTGATAATCACGAAGAATGGCGCGCTCACTCGCGCACGCGACCTGGCGCACAGCCGTCCGCATCGCGATCTCAACAGAAAAGTAGATCAAAGTGCATTTGATGCATTTGCAAAGCGACTTCATTTTACAATTGAATCATTAGATAGCATCGCGAACATTTCTGCGCGTGCGGAAGTTGTTCGCGCAAAAGTCCAGTCTCTACCGCTGCAAGACAACTCGGTTGAATTGATTGTTACATCTCCCCCGTACGCAGCGAATGCAATTGATTATATGCGCGGACACAAATTCTCACTTATTTGGCTTGGGTACGACCCCAAATTGCTAACCGATATACGCAAGAGTTACATCGGCTCGGAACTTCGCGCTACCAACCTGAATTTTCCATCTGAAACAGCAAATCACATAATCCATACGCTTGGACTGAAAGCCGCTCAGCGGGCTGGGGTTGTGGCGCACTATTACCGCGAAATGGAAACCGCGTTACGCGAGATGCTACGCGTTTTGGCACATGAAAGAGCAGCCGTTTTGGTTGTCGGATCGTCTATCATTCAAGGTATTGATATCAAAGCGCCAACAGTTCTGTCCGAGATAGCTGCCTCAGTTGGCTTCAAAGTTGTCGGTGTAGCTCGGCGCGAAATTCTGAGAGATGCGCGAATGATGCCCACCAGTCATAACAGCACAAAAAATGGAATTGAAGCTAGGATGCACGAGGAAGGTGTAATCGGATTAATCAAACCGATATCGCAAAGATGACGTAAAAATGAAACTGGCAACACGATTTGTATGTCAGTTATCCATGTCTATCTTTTTCTCAGCGCATCCTTCACGATCTTTCGCAACGCTTTGATTCGGCTTACATCAAGCGCCTCAGCGATCTTCGTGAGATGTTTGCTCTCCTGATCAGTCAAGTTGATGAGGAGATTTTTTGATCCTTTCTCCGGATACGCTAGATAGCATTTATCGCAAGACGGCAAACTACACATCAGACAGACGCCGCGTTTGATAACGTTGCAATTTGAACAGGTCGCCTGATAATTAGAAATCTCACTTTTCCCATCGCGAATGAGAGGAATTTTGTGATCAATTTGCGGATTGTTTCGTCCACCTCGCAAATCTGTACCGCAAATCTGACATTTGTAACCATCTCGCGTTAAGACGAATTTTCGATCCTCGTTTGTCACATGCGCGCGCTTGATACCTTTTCCGCGAACATGGCTCGTCAAACGATATGCGGGACGGCTAATCCCTTTTTTGTTTTTGAGCCAGCCTGTTTCTATCTCCCATCCATCTTCATCTCGCAACTCGCGAATCCGCCGATCGTAATATGCCTGTCCTACAGCCGCGAGAATATCATCACCCAGGATCCATTCTCCGCTCCAAAGTAACTTGAGAATTGTGAGCTTGGCTTCGCTGTACTCGTTAATGGGTGGTTCGTGATAGAACGCCAATTTTGCCTCCCGATATCACTGCTTCATTAAGTTCCGAATTTGTTGGTACGCGCTCAACATTTTTTCTTTTTCATCTTGTGTAACGCGCGCGCGCCGCGCCTGCCGCGCTAAATACCGCAACCCCGCGCGCACGAGCGCGGGCGCGACGAATTGAAACGCGCGCGAGTAATGCTTGCTAAACAAATAAAATCGCGCGCGCCAGAGATTTACAAACGATTCATTTCGAAATTGTTTCTTGCTCTGCGCTTCGTAATGCACGATCTCGGCTTGCGGCGCGCACCAGATTTCCCAGCCCGCGCGTTTGATCCGCATAGCCCAATCAATCTCTTCGCAATTCAAGAAAAATTTTTCATCGAGCCAGCCCACCTGCTCTGCGGTTTCGCGGCGCACGAGAAAACACGCGCCTAATGGATGATCAATTTGAAATGGATCGCCGCGCGCGTAGAGGGAACGCGGATAACGTCCATTGATGCGCCCTTCGAGTAATCGCGCGTGCAGTGGGAAGAAATCGAAAAAAATTTGCGCGAGTCCCGGAAACATAAACGCAGAATGTTGGAATGTTCCATCTGCGTACACCAATTTGCCGCCGCACGCGCCGGCGCGCGAGTGTGCGTCCATAAATTCCACCAACGTTTCAAACGCGCCCGCGCGCACGACCGTATCGGGATTGAGCATCATCACGTACCGTCCGCGCGATTCACGAAACGCTTGATTGTTCGCCGCCGCAAAGCCGCGATTATTTTTATTCTCGATCAGCTGCACGCCCCGCGTTGCGAATTTTTCGCGCACCATTTGCGCGCTAGAATCGGTGGAGGCATTGTCAACGACAAAAGTCTCAGTCGTCAGTCCTTGACTAGTGACTAATGACTGGTGACTGATGACTGACTTGAGGCATTCTTGCAACAACTCGCGCACATTGTAACTAACAATTACAATCGAAAGGTCAATCAATTTTTCATTTGTCATTTGTAATTTTTCATTCTTCATCCGTCATTTCGCCGTTCACCAGCGCGTACGCGCCGGACAACCCCACATCATCGCCCAACTGCGCGGGCAAAATTCGCGCGTCCGCGCGCATAATCGGCATCGCATTTTTTTCAAACGTCGTGTGAATCGCGGGAAATAAAAAATCCCATGCGTGCCGCGCGACGCTACCACCCAGTACAAAAAATTGCGGATCGAAGAGATGCAATAAATTTACTAGACCGAGACCGATAAAATGTCCTGCGCGCGCAAAAATTTCTAACGCGAGCGCGTCGCCAGATTTTGCAGTGCGCGTCACATCGGCACCGGTGAAAGGTTCGCGCAACGCGGATGCGCGTCCGCGCGCGAGTTCTGCGCGCACCGCGCGTTCAATCGCGGGACCCGCCGCGAGTGCCTCAAGACAACCAACGTTGCCACATTTGCAACGCGGTCCATTCGCGTCTAATGTTTGATGTCCCACTTCGCCCGCAAATCCGCGCGCGCCGAGAAATAATTTTCCGCCCGCGATTATTCCGCCGCCAATCCCAGTACTGATCGTCACATAAATCATATCGGTCGCGCCGCGCCCCGCGCCGTAACGATGTTCTGCCAGCGCGGCAAGATTTGCATCGTTGCCGATGAACGCGGGAATTTGAAAATCTTGTTCAATGCGATCCTTGAGCGGAAAATTATTCAGACCAGATAAATTCGGCGCAAAGCGAATGATGCCGCGAAATGGATCGAGCGGACCCGGCGCGCCAATCCCAATCCCGCGCACACGCGACCAATCGTCCGCGATCGCGCGAATGTTCGCGCTGAGGCGCGCGTAGATCGCGTCCGCGCCTGCCGCCGCGTCGGTCACGTCCGCGCGTTGTCGCAAAATTTTCGCGTCAGCATCGAACAACGCCGCGCGAATTTGCGTGCCGCCCACATCTACCGCGATCGTTCGGTCTTTCATCTTCCTTTTAAGGTCAACACTTGCGCGACCGTGCGCAACACAATCCACAAATCTAACCACAACGATTGATGCTTGATGTAATATAAATCATATTCCACGCGCACGCGCGCCGCCGCGACACTATCCACATAGCCCGCGTTCACAACCGCCCAGCCCGAAATGCCCGGCTTGATCGCGTGACGCAAACGATAAAACGCGATTTGTTTTTCCAACTGCGCGACAATTTCGGGACGCTCGGGACGCGGACCCACCAAACTCATTTCGCCCCGCAAAATATTCCAGAATTGCGGAAACTCGTCGAGATGCGTTCGGCGCAAAAATTTTCCGACGCGCGTAATGCGCGGATCGTCCTCGCTCGCCCACACCGCTTCGCCCGCGCGCTCGGCATTCGGAATCATCGTGCGCAATTTATGAACGCGAAATATTTTTCCGCCCCGCCCTACGCGATCTTGCGCGAAAAAAACCGCGCCGCGCGAATCTATTTCGAGCGCGAGCGCGATCACGGGCAACAACACGGCAAAAAGTAGCAAGCCCGCGACCGCCGCGACCAAATCGAGCGCGCGTTTGAAATACGGAAACAAGCCGCGCATCGCCGCGTGCGCGAGCGGTAAGGCGATATACCAACTTTCGCCGATGTGTTGCACCGGCACGCGCCCGGCGATTTGTTCGTACAACACCGGCATCGGCACAATTTCAATTCCCGCTTCTTGCGCGTCGAGCAACGCGCGAAAAAGTTCGTCGGATACATTGTGCGTGACGGCTAAAATAATTTCCGCGGCGCGATGTTCGCGCGCGAGTTGCACCAAGTCGCGATGCGTGCCTAACACGCGCAGGTCTTGAATCGTTTGCCCGCGTTTGCGCGCGTCGTCATCAATGAACCCGGCAATCTCGTAATGCGCGTGAAACTCGCCGCGCAGAACGCGCGCGATCATTTCGCCCGCGCCGCCCGCGCCGACAATTAACGCGCGGCGGCGAAAGGGCAAGCGCGCGCCAAAGCGAATAAACGCGGCGCGCCACAGTGCGATCAGCGCGACCGATGCGATCCCGTGATAGACGACGATGCCGCGCGGCAATTCGGTCGGCACGATAAAAAAAATCGCGAGGTACGCGCTGAGGACGAGCAGAAAAGTTTGGAAGAGCGCGCGCGTGGTCGCATCGAAATTTCCTGCGACGCGCAAATCGTACAGACCGGTGACCGATTCAAATCCGATCCACAGCGCGGAGAGGAGCGCGAACCAAAACCATTGCGTCGCGATCAGCGCGTCGAATTCCTTCTCGCCGCGCAATGACCACACCGCAAACGCGATCACCACCGCGAGGTTGATGAAAAGTAGATCAACGAGAATTAAGAATAAACGCCGCTCTCTCATAGTTGATTTTCGATTTTGGATTTCAGATTTTAGATCTAAAGTTCTTCTTTGTGTTCTTGGTGGTGAAATTGGAATTCAAAAATCCCCACAGCACTCCCGCATCGCCCGCGTACGCCGCGCCTAAAATAAAAATCGGCGCGAGGAGCGCGGCGCGCCAATCGCGCACGAGATAGCGCGTGAGGAATGGAACGATCGTCAGGAGAAAGGCAAACGCGCAAAGGAAAAAAGCAAACGGAAAAAAAGGAAAAAAGAAAACGCAAGCGAGCAAAAGCGCGGCGAGCGCGCCTTGCGCGCGTTGCGATGGCGGCGTGCGCGAATCGCGCGCGATCTTGCGCGGATGGCGCGCGTACACGCGCGTCCGCCATGCGGCGTAAATAAATTTGCGCCGCCAATAATTCCACACCGATTCGGGATGCAGATGATAAACAATCGCGTCGCGCGCGAACGCCATTTTGAATCCCTGTTCGGAAAGCCGATACGATAAATCTACATCTTCCGCATCGGATAGCCGCGGATCAAATCCGCCCGCGCGCAAAAAAATTTCGCGGCGATATGCCGCCGTACCGCTATCAACAAAATCTATTTCCGCGTGCGCGCGCACGCGGTCGTAGCGATAATCGAATTCCATTTGAATGAACATCGGCACGATCCCGCGCTGGTGCGTACGTTTCATTCCGCCCGCGCCGACGATTTGCGAATTTGCAAAGGGCGCGCCCATCGCGGCAAGCCAATTTTTTTCGGGAATGCAATCCGCATCCAAAAAGATTACAATTTCGCCGCGCGCGTTCTGCGCGCCCAAGTTGCGCGCGGCGGCGGCGCCCAAGTTTGCCTGCGTCACTACGCGCGCGCCGCGCGCCTGCGCTAACGCGCGCGTTTGATCGCGCGAGCCATCATC
>JACQEA010000318.1 GCA_016200825.1 Chloroflexota bacterium
TGTTGACTGATGACTGAAGACTCCGATTCCTGCCGCGCTGGCGACTCCCAAAAATATCCACACCTGCAAATAAAATTTGAAAACTGTGTTCATTCGCCCGATGTCGCCGCGCAACGTGACGACCTCGACCATCAACGTCATCGCTAACGCCGCGCCGATCAATAGCGCGATCAATCGCCGCGCGGAATCAATCTCGGGACGCACAACAATTACGGTCGCGAGCACGCCAAGTGGAATCACAAGTGCGAAGACTGTGAGCCCAGTAATGATCAACAAAAATTCTAACACGACCAACATCGCGAAGCCGATCAGCGCGAGGTCTTCCGAAAGCGATGGATACGCGACGAGCGCGCGATGCAGGAACAGCAAACGCGTTACGCGCGCGCGTTTCGCGACGATGAGCCGCAAAAAGCGCAGGACACCGCGCCGCGCGCGTGTATCAAATGTTTGGCGCACAAGAAACGTTGCGACCGCGAATAAAAATATTCCATGCACGACCAAATATTCAGGCAACGTTGTGCGCGTGGATTGCCACAGTTCGATACTCGTGTACGCGGTCGCGTAATTGCTAATGAACGGTTGAAAAAAGAGCGTGCTCAATACAACAATGACAAAAAATTTCCAAGCGACACTGAACACAGCGTACCGATCAATATTTCTGCGCCGCGCGTATTCGCCGATTGCGAGCGCGCAGGCAATTACCGCGAGGTACGTTGGATAATCCCAGGTGTTGAGTGGGCGCAACGCGCCAACGACGAGTGAGGTAATTGCAAGGATGGGTAACTCTTGTAAAAATACAGACCACAAACAATAGACCGTTGACGGTTTTATATTGCGTGTCGTGTTTCGTTCATCGTTTATTGTTTGCGCGAAATTTACTGCCAATCCTAACGCGACGAGTGTGAATGGCAACGCCATGAGATGCGCGTGTAAATCGGCGTAGAGAAAAGTGAAAAAAGGAAATTCGTTGATCGTATCGGGAATGATGCGCGTCGCGGTCCAATACCAATTGCCGGTCGGCACATCGAGCGACGCGCCTGCGGTAACCACGCGCGCAATTCCCGCGACAATGCTCGTCGCGATTTGAACGGGACTGCTTTGCAAATTTCCGCCGCCCACGCGCAAGAAGGCATCGAGCAAAACAAATAACTCGCCGAAATTTCCGATCACCGCGACAAACAACGCGCCGAGAAAAGAAAACGCGAGGGGTTTATACGTCATTGCGAGAGCCTGTCCTGAGTGCAGCGAAGGAAGCGATCTTTGCGGTTGCGAGGAACGAAGCAAAGCATTATACACCACACTGAACGCGCCCATCGCGGTCAAAGCAAAGTACAGTGGAATCGCGAGATTGTACGCGACCTCGGGAATAATGCCCGAAAATTTTATCAACGTCGCGGTAAGCACCATGCCGAAATAATAATAATTGATGAATCCGCCCGCAAACCATGGATCGTACGGCGGAAACCAAGTGGATTTGATTACCGCGTTGAGGTACGCAAAATCCATCGGCTTTTCGCCGCCAAAATTCGGATGCCACAGATCGGGGTTGCCGTAGCGAATCAACAAAAAGAACGCAAAGAAAAGCAAGAATAAAATTTCTTCGATAAAAATCAGCGACGCGTGCGCGCGCAAATATTCCAGCATTGCGCGTCCGCGCCGCATCACGACCGCGCCGCTCACCAGCGCGAGCAAAATAATCGCGAGAAAAATACTGCCGCGACTGAACGCGAGCCAATGCGCACTCGCCCACACCCACGCCAACCACGCGGGAATCAAAACGCCGAGCGCTTTGGCAAAAATAAATCCGCGATCTGCGAGCGCGCGGAACACAAACCACGCCAACGGAAATGTGATCGCGCCCAGAATTTCAATCAGCGCGAGCCAGCCAATGACGGGAATGCGATTGATGAAATCATCGGGATCGAAAATATCGCGCCACGTTCCGCCCGCGCGCTGCGCGTCAGCATCGCTCGCCGTAAGCAACAACGCGGTTTTGGCTTGGGTGGCTTGTACGGGTTGAAAGCGATAAACTTCGGTGAGATCAATTCCGTTGAATAGCGCGGCGGTCTGATCGTGCAAATAACGCGCGGACTTTTTGAAAATCAAAACTTGAGGATGATCGTAAACCGTAAACGATTCTTCCGCGTCGTCGTCGTTGATTTGAATTCCAAACAATTCGGGACGCGAATGAATGATCGCGACGTTTTCAAATCCGAACGCGCCATCGAAAAGCCATTCGTAATATTTCGTCGTCATGGGATAGCGCATCGGCAAGCGCGGGATCGCGGCATACAGCCGATTGCTGGAGAGCACGATGTAATCGGCTTCATCGAGCCACGCAATCGCTTGCGCGCGTTTTTCGGGCGTGTCCTCGGCGTACCATTGCATCAGACCATCGCTCGACGATTTCAAACCGCGATACATTCCGCCGAACGGATCTTTGCCATCCACGCGCAACGGCAATGGATCGTCCCAATGTTCATTCGCGATCACGGTTCCAGTTGGCACATTATTGAAAATCCAACGCGACGCGGTGACGCGCGAAACCGGGCGCGTATAAATCGAAGTGAACGCGAGCGACCAAAAAAGTGTATAGCCGATCACGATCGCAAAAAGCGCGATGACGCCGAAGCGCGCGAGCCGAACTAAATCCGTCATTGCGAGGAACGAAGTTCGCGACGAAGCAAACTCCTTGTAACTTGGGGATTGCTTCGCCGCCTCGCGGCTCGCAATGACACGCGTCAGTCTGTCCCACAACTGAAACAAACCCCACGCGGCAAGCAAACAAAAAAACGGATACAATTGCAAAAAGTAACGAATCGTTTTCGCAAATTGTTGACCCGTGTACGCGAACGTGAGTCCGATCCAAACGA
>JACQEA010000342.1 GCA_016200825.1 Chloroflexota bacterium
ACGATGCGCCAAGTTTTTCCATCGGTTTATCTCGTGGATCATCCGAACAACGCGAACACACTGATCGTCGCGACGAATCAGCCGACGCGCCTCGAAGATTTCCGCGCGAATCTCACGCGTCTGCGCGATCCGAACTTGCTCACCGTTGCCGCGCAAATTGAAAACCGCGCGCGCGTCGCGACGCAGACCGCGCCCATTTTCACCGACGATCACGCGCCCGTTGAGAATTTGATCAATGATATTATTTTGAGATTCGCGCTCGGACAATAAATTCAATGAGCCAATTGACCAATCAACAAATTGACCAATGAGCCAATTCGATTCACGAAGAATGGCTGATTGGCTCATTGGCAAATTGGTTCATTCTTTTATTCACACAAGGAGTCATATGTCCCGCTCAATCACTCACACACTCTCATACCTCATTCCGTTTTCCATCCCCGTCCTCCTTGTCCTCACGAATATTTATTTTTTTATGACGCCGTCCTATTTAGACTATGAGTACGGCAAATCCGATTTTCCCAAAGCCGATTTGTTCAGCAACGCCGATCGCCGCGCGTATTCGGGCGCGAGCATCGAATACATTCGCGGGGGTTCCAGTTTGGAAAAATTCAAAGCGCTCGGCGTGTACCAAGACCGCGAGATCAAGCATATGATTGACGTGCGCGAACTGGTCGCGAAAGTAAATATTTTTTACGCGTTGACCGCGACGCTGGCTTTGAGCGCGCTCGCCGCGCTCGCCGCTAAAAAATCAACGCGCGCGCTTGCCGCGCGCGCCTTGGTGCGCGGCGCGCGTTTGAGCGTCGCGCTCTTTATCGCGATTGGAATTTTCGCGGCGGTGGCATTTCAAACTTTTTTCACGCTCTTTCACCGAATTTTTTTCGAGGGCGATTCGTGGCTTTTTCTGTACACGGATAGTTTGATTCAGTTTTATCCATTGCCATTCTGGTTTGACACGTCGCTCGCGCTCGTTGTGCTGACGTTACTGCAAGCGTTGATCATCGGCGCAATTGGATGGCGATGGGGACGCGCACTAGCTAAAGGAGAAAAATGAATCGAGGTCGAAAGTTTATCGCGTGGATTTTGATTGGTGCGGGTGGAATTTTTTTCTTGCAAGGTTTGCGCGTTCTGCCGAGTCCGTTGATGTACGGAAAAATTGAATGGGTCGTGATCGGCGGCGCGATGGTTGGCGCGGGTTTGCTACTTGCATTCATTCCCTTTCAAAAAAGAATCTAATCCATCCGCAACGCCTTGCGCCAACAAATCGCGTTTCTTGAGTGTCTCGGCGTCGGAGCCCAAAAATCCCAACTCGATAATCGCGGCGGGTGATTGCAAATTGATTTCGCCCAACGCGTGATAATGCGTCATATCGCGCGTGATGCTATCGGCGTGATAACGCAATAACGTCGCGTCCGCGTACGCCGCGATGAGACACCGCACCATGCGATCTTCTTCTTGCGGAATCGCGCTAATTTCCGCGCGCGCGACTTTGAAACCGCTCGCGGAAAAAATACACGAGTCCGCGTGAATCGCCAGAAACGCGCGCGGGGAATACTCGCGCGTCGCCGCGTTGAGCCGCGCGTCAAACTCCGCTAAAATTTCCACGCGATAATTTCGCGCCTCTAAATTATTTTTCGCGCGGCGCGCTACATCGGTCGTCACATCCACTTCACGCGTCCCGTCCGCGCAAATCGCGCCGGTGTCTATTCCGCCGGAATGTCCCGCGACCAACGCGATCAACGGCGCGTTCGGATTGAGAACTGCGACCGCATTCTTTGTGGGCGCGCGCGTGGACGGTGCATCCGCCAACGCGCGATTGCGTTGCGTAATCCCGATGAAAATTAACAACAACGCTATCAGCGCGACGACGAAAAGAATTTGAAAAATTCGCGCCGTGCGCGCCAATACATCGGTGCGAACAAAATTGTTTGCTTCAGGTGCGCGCGCGCGTTTCGATCGAGACATTTCGGAATCACTCACTCGCGTTCTGCATTAGACTTTATCGGAAATAAGAAAAGGCGTCCACGAAAAACACAAAAGTACACGAAAATTCTAAAGATTCTTTCGTGTTTCTTAGGACGTGTATGCAAAAAGTTCTATTGCCGCTGGTTACGTAGAAATATCTTGCTGTCAAATGCTCTAGAATCCTGCGCGAAAGTTTTGCATACACGCCCTAGTGTATTTCGTGGATAACGATTTTTGCGAAGAATGTCTATCAATGCAAGACCCGCGCGTCGCCGACGCGTTTCGTCACGCGGGTCGCGTCTAAATATTCCAAGAGCGCAATCGCGTATTTGCGGCTCGTGTTGAAATGATCGCGCACTTGCGCCGCCGTGACGTTGCCGTCCGCGCGAATCGTCGCGATCACCCACGCGCGCACGGTTTGCAAAACGCGCGGCGCAAAAATAACTGATTCATTCAATCGCACTAATTTTTCTTGCGCGATCAACGCGGCTAATGTTTCCGCGCCGAGCGCGCTTTCAATTTCCTGCGCCGACGGCGGCGCGTACGGCGCGCGTTCTATTTCCGCGAGCAACGCGTTGACTTTGGTTTCAAGCGCTGGCGCAAAGCGTACGGAAAAATCGGGCGCGCGCACAAGGTCTTGACTCGCCGCGAGAATTTTTTCCTCCGCCGCGCGCTCGATGACTTGATCGAACGCGCGCGGCGCAAGACCCAAGCGGCTTTTGAGTTCTTCGCGCGGCATGCCCGCGCGCAATGGATACTGCTGATGAAAATCCGCGAGCGCGCGGCGAATTTTTTCTGCGAGCGCGTGCCATTGGGATGCCGCCAGAAAAAATCCCGCGCCTAACGCGAAAATTTCGCGCGAGGAATTCAACGCGCGCGTAACGATTTCATTATCGAGACCTGTGCCGCTCGCGATTTGTTTCGCGTCCAGCGGCGCGTTTGCGCGCGCGAGAAATTGTACAACAATTTCTTCGGGCGAGCCGCGCGCGAGCGTTTCTAATCGCGTGATCACTTGCGCGCGCATTCGCCGATGCCGCGTCGTCGCGATTGGATCTATAACGATGCCGCCGCCAACCGTGATGCTCGGCGACGCGTAGCGCACAATAAAACGATCTTGCTTATCCACCACAACCGCGCGCGCGAGATGCAATTGAACCCAGCCGGTCTCGCCAGGTTTTAGTTGATCTTTATCTAACAACCGTACGCGCGCGGGCGATTCTGCCGCGCCCACAAAAAAATCAACCTCCGCGTTGTGCGCCAGAGGTTTCGCCGCCGAATCCAAATATCGCAATTGCGCGTCGATCAAAGTTGTCGCCGCGTACGTGCCGGGCAAAGTCACCAATTGACCGCGTTCTAAATCTTCAACGCGCAGACCGGATAAATTCACCGCAACGCGCGTGCCCGGGTTCGCGCGTTCGATTTTTTCTTTGTGCGTTTGCAATCCGCGCACGCGCCCGCGTTTTCCGCCGGGCACAATTTCAATTTCGGTTCCGACCGCGAGCGCGCCGTCCAACAACGTACCGGTGACGACCGTGCCAAATCCCGCCATCGAAAACACGCGGTCAATCGCGAGCCGCGGTTTGCCTTTGTCCGCGCGCGGCGTAACGGTTTGCAACAACGCGTCGAGCTCGCGCAGTAAATCGTCAACCCCTTCGCGCGTTTTAGCCGAGACGGGAATAATTTTCGCGGGCGCGAGGATTGTATCGCGCAATTCTTTGTGAATGTCTTCCGAAATCAAACTGATCCATTCGCGATCCGGCACCGCATCAATTTTCGTCAGCGCGACAATTCCGCCTTTGATTTGAATGAGATCGAGAATCGCGAGATGCTCGAGCGTTTGCGGCATCGCGCCTTCGTCCGCTGCGATCACGAGCATCGCCGCGTCCATTCCGCCCACGCCCGCGAGCATATTTTTGATGAACGCTTCATGCCCCGGCACATCCACGATGCTCGCGATATTTCCGCTCGGCAAGGTGAGCCACGCAAAGCCGAGATCAATCGTCATCGCGCGTTCTTTTTCTTCTTTCAAACGATCGGGATCAATGCCGGTGAGCGCTTTGACCAAAGTGGACTTGCCATGATCCACGTGACCTGCGGTGCCAATCACGCGCACTGGTCATGTCCCCATTTTCTTTTTCGCGCCGGCCGCATCACTTTCGAGACGCGCTAGCAATTCTTCAACGGCTTTGAGACCCTGGCGTTCCATTTCACTTTGCATTTTGAGTACGTCGCTGATCAGTGCGCGTTCGCGTCGTTCTTTTTCGAATTTGTCCATGAGTTCGTGCAATTGGCTCACCGCGTCCGGTCGCCAATCTTCCAATTTTGTTACGCGTTCGGTGAACGCGGTCTGGCGTTTATTCCATTCATCGCGCAAAAAAGTCCATTCGCCTAATTGCTGTTGCCATCGCTTTTCAAGATCCGCCAGCAATTGGTCGCGTTCTTTGCGCCGCGATTCCTCCGCCATCTTTTGCCATTGCGTTAAACGCGGTTCAAGTTGTTTGATGCGCTCTTCCAATTCTTGCATGCTCACGAGTCGCTTACGGCCTTCTTTTTCCTGCGCGCGCAGTTCATCAATATTTATTTGATCGCGCAATGCTTTGACTTGTTCCGACCATTCCGCCATATGCCGCGCGCGCTGTTGTTCCGCGCGCCGCGCCGCTTCTGCGCTTTCCGCGCGTTCCGCGCGCAAACGCTCGCTCAACTGATGCAATTCCGTTGTCAACTGCGCGCCGCGATTCACCCACTCTTCCACGTACCCGATCCGCCGATTATCGTCCTCCGAATGTTGCAACAAATCTTCGATTTCGCGTTGCAGAGTCACCGCGAGCAGATCCAAGCGCTGAATCACTTCGTGATCGCCCGTCGCCGTGCGGTGAAATTGTTGCAGCGCGTCCATTTGCATTTGCAATTGCCGCACCGCGTGATCTTCGCGCTCGCGTTCTTGTTGCCGAATCTTGAACGCGTCTTCTTCTAATTGTTGCCGGCGTTTATCGTAATTGTCGAGCGCGATTTGCACTTGCGCGTTGATTTGTCCAACCGCTTGCTCGATTTGTCCATAGCGCAACGCTTGACTCTGCAATTTTCCAACGCGTTCCGCCAAATCTTGAACGGTTTTTCCCAAACTCGCGACACTGCTGTTGATCAGCGCGATCTGATCCATTACTTCAGCCACTTTGTTTTTTTCGCGGCGATGTTCTTCATCCAACCATTTCACCATTTGCGCGGTTTGCGTTTGTTCCATCACGACCTCCGTTTTTCAATCCACGCGATTATAGCATAAGAAAGTGACAAGTGACGAGTGACAGGTGACGCGAAAAATCTCGTCACTCGACACGCGTCACGCGTCCTTCTTCACACCAACCATCCCTTCGCTCTTTCCACCGCGCGTTTCCAGCCGCGATAATTTTCTGCGCGGCGCGATTCACTCCACTGCGGCTCAAAGACGCGATCCACGCGCCAATTTTCTTTCAACTCATCGCGCGATTTCCAAAAACCAATCGCGAGTCCTGCCGCGTACGCCGCGCCGAGCGCGGTCGTTTCGTTCACGGTGGGTCGCACAACGGGCGCGCCCAAAATATCCGCTTGGAGTTGCATCAAAAAATTATTTTTCACCGCGCCGCCGTCTACGCGTAGGGGCGTTGCATGCAACGCCCCTACGCGCGACGCGCCCACATGTTGCATCCAATCTTTTTCCATCGCTTCCAACACTTCGCGCGTTTGAAAACAAATCGCTTCGAGCGTCGCGCGAACGATATGCGCGCGCGTCGTATAGCGCGTGAGTCCGATCAACGTGCCGCGCGCGTACATATCCCAATGCGGTGCAAACAATCCATTGAACGCGGGCACAAAATACACGCCGCCGGTATCGTCCACACTTTGCGCGATTGCTTCCGTCTCTGCCGCGCTCGAAATAATTTTCAAATTATCGCGCAACCATTGCACCGCCGCGCCCGCAATCGCAATCGAACCTTCGAGCGCGTAACACGTTTCGCCATTCGACGCGACGGTGGTCAACAATCCCGCGTGCGACGAAACGATTTCTTTCCCGGTGTTCATCAGCATAAAGCAACCAGTGCCGTAAGTATTTTTCGCGTCGCCCGCGTTCAACGCGACTTGACCCAAGAGCGCGGCTTGTTGATCGCCGAGATCGCCGCAGATCGGAACGCGCGCGCCAACAACATTCGCATCGCTCACGCCGTACGTTTGAGAATCGGAGGAGGCGCGCAACTGCGGCAGCATCGCGCGCGGAATATTGAACAGCGCGAGCAGTTCGTCGTCCCAATCGAGCGTTTGCAAATTCAACAGCATCGTGCGCGAGGCATTGGTGTAATCGGTGATGTGCGCGCGCGTGAGATTCCAAATGAGCCACGTGTCAATCGTGCCGAAAATCGCGTCGCCGCGTTCCGCGTGCGCGCGCAAACCCGCGACATTTTCCAAGAGCCATTGAATTTTCGGCGCGGGAAAATAGGTTGCAATCGGCAAGCCGGTCTTGGCGCGAATAATTTTTTCTTTGCCATCGTCAATCAAGCGTTGACAAATATTTTGCGTGCGCGTATCTTGCCACACAATCGCGTTGTGGTACGGCTCGCCCGTTTTGGAATTCCAAACGACGGTGGTCTCGCGTTGATTCGTCACGCCAATCGCCGCGAGATCGCTCGCGCGAATATTTCCACGCGCGAGCGCGCCCGCGATCGTCACGCGAGTTTTTTCCCAAATCTCGCGCGCGTCATGCTCGACCCAACCCGGTTGCGGATAAATTTGCCGATG